>PNOG01000010.1 GCA_013824685.1 Coprothermobacter sp.
CATTGTCTTTCTGTTGACACACAGCATCGTGTACGTAACCCGGTGTACGGCATCGTTGGGCTGAAGACCGAAGTCGAAGCCATCTTCGGGCGCGGTGGAGGAGCAGGCCCAGATCGATGCCGCGTCACACAGCGAGTAGGGGCACTCCTAGGGTACTACTCGTTCTGGGTGTGAGTAGACATTCATACGTCCGGCTCGCACAAAGGCGACGACGGTGACGCCAACCCTTTCCGCAAGAGCAATTGCCTGAGCCGTCGTGGCACTCCTCGAGGCCAATACTGGTATCCCGGCACGAGCAGCCTGGGCAACTGCCTGGGCTGGAATGCGTCCCGTTCCCATCAAGACTGTCTCTCTGAGATTCCAGGAGTGCATCAGAGCATGTCCGATGACCTTGTCGAGTGCCGTGTGACGGCTAATGTCTTCGCAGCTGAAGACATGCTCTCCCTGTGCGATAAGAGCTGCATGGACGCCTCCGGTGGTCTTCCAGTGAAGAGCGCTCCGCTGCATGTCCTCGGCCAGATCCTGAAGGCGTGAGACGCACACGGTGAATCCAGGTGAGAGGGCGATATCTTCAGGCAGGACGTCTCCCGAAATGCAGTCGATGTCGATCGATGTTGGTGCGTCCGGCCCGGGAGCATCGGGGGAGATCGTAAGAAACGCCGAGCGTTCTTCAACGGTGACGGCTAGGATCTGGGCGGGTCGAGCCCAGCCCTCAGACACAGCGTGGCCGATCGCGGCTGCATCGACCAATTCGCCCGAACTCGCAAGGCGCACTGCCAGCGTGCCGTTCACATAGATGGTTAGTGCGCGTTCCTCGGTGACCTCGTCCTCGCACCTGACCGCAGTGCCGCTGCGATCGTATTTCCAAATGGTTGTCATCATCACTGGCCACCTCCCAAGGCTGAGCCCAGTATAGGTCGGTTGCCCTTGGATGCCAGAGGCTGGCGTGGGTTCTCAGCCTGCTTGGATGTTGCATTTTGGGAGCCACGAAGGTATGATACGTGTGATTTTCAGTGTTGTTTGCAAGGAGGCCCTGATGGGCAGAATCACTGAGTACTATCATGCGACATCTCTGGAGGATGCGTTCACCAAAGCGAAGCAGCTCGGTTCCGCCGCCGCGTATGTTGGTGGTGGCGTGGAGCTGGTCCTTCGCCGGAACCCGGAAATCACGACCCTGATCGACCTGTCGCGCTGCGGTCTGGACTACATAACAGCAGCTCGGGAAGGAATCGAAATCGGTTCTCAGACCACACTCACGACGATCAGTCGCAACGCAGAGATCAGGCAGTACGCTGGGGGTTCCCTCGCCTGGTGGGCGGGCCGTATCGCTCACAATAACCTGCGGGACATGATCACTGTCGGCGGAGCCATTGGGCGCAACCAGCCGTGGAACGACGTCGTGCCCCATCTCGTTGCCCTGGGCGCACAGGTGCGACTGTTTGACGGTGCTGAGCGTATTATGCCTCTCGCCGGCTACATTGAAGCGAAGCAGCCGGGAGTGATCATCAAGGGGGTCCTGCTGCCGGCAGGGAATGCCGGCTCGAGGGGATTCCTCTGGCGGTTCACCCGTACGCTGCAGGATATTTCGACGCTGCACTTCTCAGCGCTTGTCAGCAGTGATGGCAAGGTCATTGCGGCGGCCAACCTGGTCTTCGCCGGGCGTCCGAGCCATGCAGCTCTCTACCCTCGGCTCTCTGAAGAACTTGTCGGAAAGTCGTTGTCGCATGAGACGTTCGCGAGAGTGGCGGAGATGGCTCCTGACCTCGTTGAGGTCGGCACTGACCTTCGTGCGACGGGCGAGTTCCGGCGTGAGCTGGTGCGGGCGGCTATCGTAAACCTGGAAGAGCACATGACAGGAGTGGCACAATGACTATCTCGATAACGGTGAATACCGTTGAACGTTCCTTTGATGTTCAGCCTGACGAGGTCCTGCTCGACGTCTTGCGGCGCGAGGGCTACCTCGAGGTAAAGGGCAGCTGTCATACTGGAGACTGTGGTGCTTGTACTGTGCTGCTGGATGGCCGGCCTGTCGCTTCATGCCTGGCACTGGCTGCCAAAGCTGACGGACACGCCGTGACGACCGTACGCGGCATAGGGGATCAGGCCCACCCCCACGTCCTCCAGGACGCCTTTGTGAAGAATGGTGCCGCCCAGTGTGGATACTGCGCGCCTGGTGCCATCACGTCTGCCAAGGCGCTGCTGGACGAAAACCCTGATCCTACCGAAGAAGAGATCCGGTTGGCGATGGACAGCAACTACTGTCGCTGCACTGGGTATGAACAGCAGGTTGAGGCAGTCCTCGATGCCGCTGCGCAGCTTCGGAAGGGGAACAAGAAATGAGCATCGAGAGAAAGGGTTTCCGTCACCTGACCGAAGGGTCGTATCCGGCGACGCATGTGGTCGGCAAGTCCGTCGACAAGGTTGACGGCTATGCTCTGGTCAGCGGAGCCCCGATGTACACGGACGATATCGCGGCACACAGTTTTCCGAACCGTCTGCATGGGAAGATCCTGACGAGTCCGATAGCGAACGGACTTATTGACGCGATCGATACCAGCGCTGCAGAGGCACTGCCTGGTGTCCGTCTTGTGCTGACCTGGAAGAACACGCCGCGTACGTTCTACACGACAGCTGGACAAGGTTGGCCAGAGCCTTCGCCCTACGACAACCAGATGTTCACGGAGCGCGTGCGTTTCGTGGGTGACCGTGTGGCTGCTGTCTTTGCGGACTCCAAAGATATTGCGGAACAGGCGCTCAGGTTTATCAAGGTGAGCTTCAAGGAAGAACCTGCTGTTCTTGACGCCGATAATGCGATGAAGCCGGGAGCTCCGATCGTGCATCCGGAGGACCCGAAGGGTGCCTATGACGCTGCGCACAATGTTGCGGCGCATGTCGATATCAACGTTGGAGACGTCGAGAAGGCATTGGCGGAATCCGAGGTGATCATCTCTGAGACCTTCCAGACGCACTATGCTCAGCACACCCCGATGGAGACGCACACGGCATTCGCCTATACCGATGAGTTGGGGAAGATCGTGATCGTTTCGAGCACACAGGTCCCCTGGCACGTACGGCGTATCGTCTCGAGGGTCCTTGGCCTTCCTATGAGCAAGCTGCGTGTCGTCAAGCCTCGGATCGGCGGCGGTTTTGGCACCAAGCAGGAGATCCTCATTGACGACCTCGTGGCGTGTGCAACCATCAGAACAGGACTGCCGTGTGAGATCGAGCTGACGCGCAAAGAGGAGTTCGTCTCCGCCAGGACTCGTCACCCGATGAAGATCGACATGAGCATCGGTTGTGACAAGCAGGGTCACTTCAGGGCTCTCAAGATGTACGTTCTCAGCAATACCGGCGCCTACGGCAGTCACAGCCTTACGGTCATGTCCAACACCGGCAGCAAGACCCTGCCGCTGTACAACAAGGCGTCTGACGTTCGGTTCTTTGGGGATGCAGTCTACACTAATCTTCCCGTGCCGGGGGCATACCGAGGGTATGGGGCGACTCAGGGATACGCCGCGCTCGAAACTACGATCGACGACTTGGCAGCTAAGCTGGGCATGGACCCCATAGAGTTGCGCAAGATGAACATGATCAGAGTCGGAGAAGGTTCGCCGATCTTCGAGGCTCTCGGCGAGGGCCGTCAGGGAGTTGCCCAGACGATCAAGAGCAGTTCATTACCGACCCTTGTCGACCTCGGGGCCGAGGCAATCGGCTGGACGGAGAAGCGCGGCAAACGCACGCGTAACGGTCACAAGGTCCGTGGCGTCGGCATGTCGATGCATATGCAGGGCTCCGGTATCCCGCTCATCGATATGGCTTCCGCTTCCATCAAGCTCAACGAGGACGGGAGCTACTTCTTGACCATGGGCGCGACGGACATCGGTACTGGTTCCGACACGATCCTGTCGCAGATGGCGGCCGAAGTCCTGGGGGTCACGATGGACAAGATCAGCGCTCTCTCCAGCGACACTGACCTGACGCCGTTCGATGTCGGGGCCTATGCCTCCTCGACCACGTTCGTCTCGGGTGGAGCCGTCGTCAAGGCGGCCAAGGCGGTTCGGAACCAGGTCTTTGCCGTTGCGGCGGAGATGCTTCACGAGGACCTCGACGCCAATCTCGTCACGGCCGAGCCCAAGGTTGAGTGGGACAATGATCAGCCGGACCCTATCCTGTCCTTCTATCGTATGGAGGATGGAAACGTGGTGTCTGTACTGAGCGGAAAGAGAGTCCCCGTGTCTGACGTTGCCTACCGTGCCTTCTACGAAGTCAATCAGCATCAGATTGCAGCGACACAGTCGTTCGTGTCCCCGTACTCTCCGCCACCCTTTGCGGCACACTTTGTGGAGATCGAAGTGGACGAGCTCACGGGAAAGGTCGAGGTTCTCAAGTATGTGGCTGCTGTCGACTGTGGTGTATCTATCAACCCCGACCTGGTACGCGGACAGATCATGGGCGCGATAGCAAATGGCATAGGATTTGCGCTGACCGAGGAGTACCACTTTGGGTCCCACGGCAACATGACCAATTCTTCGCTGTTCGACTACAAGATTCTGTCTCGCCGCGACATGCCGCCGACCGAGGTTATTCTCGTCGACACTTACGAGCCGACTGGGCCATGGGGTGCCAAATCGGTGGCCGAGATTTGCATCAACGGTCCCATCCCTGCGATCGGCAACGCAATCCTTGATGCGACGGGGATTCGCCTTCACCGTACGCCGTACACGCCGGACAGAGTTCTGGCAGCGTTGCGCGGCAAGAGTATCTGATCCAGGTTCAGGAGATAGCATGCGAAAGGGGCGCCTGACAAGGCGCCCCTTTCGCATCATGACGATGTTGCCCAGGTCACGGCGCAATCGCTGATCGACTTGCGAACGCTTCAGCAATGCCCACGATGACCTGCACCGCTTTCTCCATGGATTGGATGACGATGTACTCGAGTGGACCGTGGTAGTTGCGGCCGCCGGTGAACAGGTTGGGGCAGGGAAGGCCCATGTAGCTGAGCCGTGCGCCATCAGTCCCACCACGAACGGGCTTCACGAGGGGCGCAATGCCCAGCTTCTCCATGACACTGCGGGCGATATCGACGAGAATCATGTTTTGCTCGATAACCTCGCGCATGTTGTAGTAGGAATCGCGCACATGAACCGTGACGGTATCCTCTCCATACTTGGCGTTCAGGAAGTCGCAGACAGCATGCACCATGCTCTTGCGCTGCTCGAAATGGAGTTTGTCGTGATCTCGGACGATGTACTTGGCTTCGGCTTTCTCGCACACGCCATGGATGCCGGTCAGATGGAAGAAACCCTCATACTTCTCAGTTGATCGAGGCGTTTCGTCGGAGGGGAAGAGTGTCGTCAGTTCTGCCGCAATGAGAGCCGCATTCTTCATGATGCCTTTTGCGGCACCAGGGTGGATGCTTTTCCCAACGATCTCAAATTCTGCCCAGGCGGCATTGAAGTTTTCGTACTCGAGACTGCCAAGTTCGTCTCCGTCGAGGGTGTATGCGTACGTCGCCCCGAACTTCGCCACGTCGAACCGATCGACACCCTGTCCGACTTCCTCATCCGGCGTAAATCCGATCTTGATGGCACCGTGCTTCACCTCGGGGTGTGCCAGCAGGTACTCGACAGCAGTCATGATCTCTGCAATGCCTGCCTTGTCGTCGGCCCCCAGCAGAGTCGTGCCATCTGCCACAATGAAGTCCTCGCCCCTGTGTAACAGCATGTCCGGGAAGGCGGTTGGGCTCAGAACAATGTTTCTATCCGCGTTCAGGGAGATGTCGCCCCCATCATAGGCAGTGATGATACGTGGCTTCACGGCCATGCCCGAGGCGTCGGGGGACGTATCCATGTGTGCGAGAAATGCGATGACTGGGACCGTCTCCGGATGCTCACAGTTGGCCGGAAGAGTGGCCGTGACGTAGCCATTCGGATCGACAGAAGAGTCCGTCAGGCCAAGCGATTGCAGCTCTTCGTCCAGCTCATGGGCAAGAGCAAACTGCTTCTCGGTGCTGGGAAACGTGACCGAATTCTCGTCCGACTGCGTATCGAATGACGTGTAGTGCAGGAAACGACATACCAGGTTGTTCATGTGCTCCCCTTTTTGGACGCATTGTTGCGCTCTGCATCTGATAGTGCCTGACTTACTTGTTTGAGCGCTTCCAGTGCGGCAAGCGGTTCATCGACATCGCTAACCGCCGCCTCCATCGGACATGGCCCCATGCCTGTCTGGTCGAGCACATCGAGGATGACAGCATCACACACGAATGGAATGCCCGCCGTGTGCAGGAAGTCCTGCGCACCTATGCTCATCGTCAGGGCAAATACCGACCGCGCGTGCACCAGAGTGAACAGGAGCGCAGCCGCCCGTCCCACCAGTTTGTCGCCCCAGTCCAGGGGACCGTGACTGGCGTTACATTCCTTCTCAACCGCCAGGAGAAGTGTGCTGATCCCTCTGCCGGTCAGCCGGCATACGAGTGCCCCGCCATCGGCCGCACAGAGTGTCGCGCCTCCTGACCTGATCGTTGTCTGTACAAGTTGTTCGCTTTCCGTCATGAGCCCCTCGTTTCGCCGCCTTAGGAGCGACAATGTCCATTGTATCCGAAACCGTTCAATCGTACAGACCAGCGGATGAATGGTCGAAATCACGGTTTGCAAGTTGACGTTGCACTCTCTCGCCTATACTGATGGTGATCTTGTTGCAAATCATTTGCATGTAGAGAGGTGGTTGGTCTGTGGTGAATGTCATTCTGGATGCTCTCAAGGATACGCTCAACATGGCGCCAATTCTGTTTGGGGTCTACCTCGTGCTGGAATACGTCGAGGCGAGGTGGCAACAGCGAATCGTCGATGCGGTCGAAAGAGCGGGGCACGTTGGGCCTCTTGTCGCAGCGGCGGGGGGTGCCATCCCTCAGTGTGGTTTCTCGGTCATGGCAAGCGCATTGTATACGCAACGACTTCTTACGATGGGCACGATCGTCGCTGTGTACCTTGCTACGTCTGACGAAGCGCTGCCTATCCTACTGTCGAAGCCGGATAAGGCATACATAGTGCTTCCTCTTGTCGGTGTCAAGGTTCTGGTTGCTGTCGCGGGGGGATATCTTGTTGACGCACTGATGCGCACCGAAAATCGCAGACGCGTGCAGGAATGTCGGGACCACCAGAAAGCCCAGCAGGAGGCAGTGAGGATTGGTGAGGAGAGCTGTACCTGCGATGGCACTCGTGCATCATGTACGTGTGAGGAGACCGGCAAGATTGACTGGAAGGAAATCCTGTGGTCTGCGACGAAGCGGACTGCTCAGATTGTCCTGTTTGTTCTGGTTACGTCACTCATCATTGGGTTGCTGATCAATCGCGTCGGGCAGGAGGACCTGTCGCGTCTATTCCTGAGTCACACGATCTTCCAGCCTGTTCTGGCAGCACTCATAGGGCTCATACCGAATTGTGCTGCCAGCGTGGCGATCACCGAGCTGTACATCGCCGGCACCATCAGCTTTGGATCGACCGTAGCTGGTCTGGGGGCTGCGGGTGGGCTGGGACTCGTTGTCCTCTTTCGTGAGAACCACGATACAAAGAATACTCTGAAGGTCATTTCCTGGCTGCTCGGTATCAGTATTGCTTCCGGCATCCTCATACAGTTCCTGTCAGGGAAGTGATGTTATGGGATCAGCCGGCAGGCACGAGACGGGTGGGAGTCAGATGCCCGGACAACTGAAGGGATTCCGGATGACCAGGGATCGTCGCGTCATTCTTCAGGTTCTGGGTGAAGCCGGCATTCCACTGACAGCCGAAGACATTCTCGAACGGGCGAATGGAGCCCTGCCGGGCTTAGCGCTGTCCACGGTCTATCGTACCTTGGATGAACTCCTCAGTCGTGGGAGTGTGGAGCGGACCTTGTTGAGCAATGACGGCCATGCATTCTTTGAGCTGACGGGACATGTTCATCGGCACTACATGGTCTGCCTCGGGTGTCGTCGCATGTTGCCGATCAGGAGCTGCCCTGTAGATGATTCTGTCGACAGCGCGGCCGAAGAGCTGGGTTTTGAGGTCACTGATCACAGCCTTGTCTTGTACGGGTACTGCCGGCATTGCCGTTCAGGACGACAGTCTCGGGAAGAATCAGCCAAGTAGCTCAGCGACGTCGGCCAACTGGTCGCAAATGGCAATATGCTGTGGGCACTTTTCCTCGCATGCTCCACAGCGGATGCAGCTGTCAGCGGAAGAGCCTTCACTTTTTTTGGTACCAAATCCGAGTGCAGATGGCTTCCAGTCGAGCCTTCCGAATGACCTGTAGTTCATCTGATCTATCCTTTCACAGACAATTGTTCGTATTCCAATATATAACGGCGCGCGTCTCTGTCAAATCGGTTCGGTCAAACGCCATCGGAGCGCGCGGACGGCGTGGTTTTCCTCGTTCGGTCCGTTGCAAACCGGGTTAAAGGGAATAAACTAAATATGCATGAAATCAGCAATTCGCGGGCTGTCCAGGGTGCATCTGCCCTGCGGTGCCGGTGCAAGGAGCCATCAATGAAGAAGAGAGTCGGCGTTGTCTTCGGTTCGCGCTCAGTGGAGCACGAGGTCTCCATCATTACCGCCGTCCAGGCGATGAATTCTCTGGACGAGGCGCGGTTCGAGGTCGTCCCGCTGTACGTATCCAAGGAGGGCGTCTGGTTCACGGGTGGAGTCCTGAAGACAATGGATGCGTTCCGTGACATGGTCGGTCTTCCGGCCAAGGCACAGCGCGTGCAGCTGCAGCCGTTCGCCGGAAAGTCGACCTTCGTGATGCAGGCCCCGCGCAAAGGCTTCATGGGTCGTGGAATGGATGCGGAACCACTGGCCATCGACGTCGGATTGCTGTGCAATCACGGCACCAACGGTGAAGACGGGACGATGCAAGGCATGTTCGAACTGCTGGGGATCCCCTACACGAGTGCAGGTGTGACCGGGTCTGCACTGGGCATGGACAAGGTGTTCCAGAAACAGCTGTTTGCGGCTGCCGGAATCCCTGTGGTTCCGTACGTCAGTTTCGGCAGGCGCACATGGCGTGCTTCGCCGGACGACTGCCTTCGTGCGGCCGAGCAGCGACTGCAATTCCCCATGTTCGTGAAACCAGCGAACCTGGGCTCCAGCGTGGGGATCACTCGTGCGACGGATCAGGACACACTGCGATACGCACTGGAGGTTGCCAGTCACTTCGACCGCAAGCTGCTGGTAGAGCAGGCTGTTACCGACCATCGCGAGATAAACTGCGCTGTCCTGGGCAACGACGAGCCGATGCCGTCGGCGTGCGAAGAAGTCTTCAGCTCTCACACATTTCTTGACTATGACGCCAAGTACAAGGTGGGGTACAAGGCTACGGCCGAACCGGATCATGCCGTCCAGAAGGCAGAGGCGCGGAGAGTTCCGGCGAATCTCGGCGACGATCTCACCCGTCGGGTGCAGGATCTGGCATGCCGTGCATTCACAACGCTTGATTGCCGGGGCGTCGCGCGGGTCGATTTCCTGATCGATGGATCGGGAGTCGTCTACGTCAACGAGATCAACACGATTCCGGGTGCCCTGTCGTTCTACCTGTGGGAAGCTGTCGGCATGCAGTACCGAGACCTGCTGACGAAGTTGATCGATCTAGCCTGTGCGGCATTCGAAGATCGCAGGTCGAACGTCGTCAGTTACGACGTGTCAGACCTGCTGAAGCTGGGTTCAAAGGGCAAGTCCGGAAGCAAGAGCGTCTGACGGAGCCTCGTGGCCAGTACGCTCGTCGACGGCATCACGCTCGCTTATGTAGACGAAGGGTCTGGAGACCCCGTTGTGCTGTTGCACGGCTGGGGCGGCCAGGCGGCCAGTATGACACCGCTCATCCTGGGACTGCGGGACAAGTACCGGGTTCTTGCTTTCGACCTTCCCGGTTTCGGTGGCAGCAGTCCTCCTCCGGTTCCGTGGGGGGCGTCCGAATACGCTGCCTTCGTCGAGAGGGCAGTGACGTCTCTTGGAATTACGCGCGCGACCTACGTCGGACACTCGTTTGGCGGCCGCATTGCCATATGGCTCGCAGCGCACGTTCCTGAATCCGTCCAGGCTCTCGTCCTCATCGATGCCGCCGGCATCAAACCGCCGACAACGCTTAGGCGGCACGCACGGCAGCTCTTCTACAAGGTCGCCAAGACAGTCCTGCGCCTTCCGATTCTTGGGGCTCGGGGGCCCGCGCTGCAGGAGCGCCTTGCCATGCGATTCGGAAGTGCCGACTACAAGGCGATGACCGGCGTGATGAGGGCATCCATGGTGAGGACCGTCAATCTCGACCTCACCGTATACTTGAAGGCTGTCAGTGCACCGACGCTGCTTCTGTGGGGGGAAAGGGACACCGAAACGCCCATGGCCGATGGACGGAAGATGGAACGGCTGATCAGGGGGTCGCGGCTTATTGCCGTTGCAGGTGCGGGTCACTTTAGCTACCTGGACAGCCCGGCATTTGTGAATGCCGTGGTCGGCGCATTCCTCCATGGAACGCGAGAAGGAGCGACAGGATGAGAGGTTTGGCCGCGCTCCTTTCGGTCCTGGCCGTCGGTACTGCCCTCGCTCTTGCCTTGGCAAGACTCGTCTATCTTCTTCACATGCTGCAGCTCGAGGAATACGATCCTCGGCGCTTCGTCCGCTGGGTTCTCGTCCACATCGACCGGCTGGCTGCCAACCCCATGCTTGACCTCCTTGGCCTCCTTGGGGCCGTTGTGTTGTTCCTACACCCTCTATCGGCATCGTCGACCGCCATCGCTTGCAGCCTGTCGATAGCTGTTGGCCTGGGGGGACTCCTGTGGGAACGCCGTCTCGGGGCACGGAGTCCAGTGAAGAAGGCTCTTGTCATGACTCCGCGCGCGCGACGCCTGCTGGTTTGTACTGCGATCCTCAGTACAGGGATGTGCTTGGTACCGCTTGCTGGACAGGCAAGACTCGCTCTTGCGATAGCCTGGCTTCTGCCGATGCTGGCCCCTGTTATTCTGGTTGCCAGCCGCACGATCATGGAGCCTGTGGAGGCGTCGATACGAGACTGGTACGTGAGAGATGCCCGCAGGACCCTTGCCGGGTTCAATCCAACTGTTGTCGGCATCACCGGAAGCTATGGCAAGACGAGCACCAAATTCTTCACGGCGCACCTGCTCGAGTCACGTTATCGTGTTCTGATGACGCCGGAGAGCTACAACACCGCCATGGGCATCTGCCGGGTCATTCGCGGACAGCTCGGCCCTGAACACGAGGTGTTCGTGGTGGAGCTGGCCGAGAACGAAAGGGGTGGATTTGAGCATCTTCTCAGTCTGGTCCCCTGTAGCATTTCGATCGTGACGTCGGTCGGTCTGCAGCACCTCGAGGAGTTTGGCTCCGAGGCAGTCATCCGGCGTGTCCTTCAGGGATTCGTCAGCATGCCCGGGAGTGGACCAACGGTCATCCTGAATGGCGATGACCCTGTCCTGGCAGATGTCGAGAGTGTGCACGGGAAGAGACTCCTGAGAGCAAGCGCAGGCGGATCGTTGTCATCCGACTTGCATGCCGAGAACATCGTGATGGGCGCCGACGGTCTGTCCTTCGATATCGTGACGCGTCAAGATGAGCGATTCGCGTGCCACACGATGCTGCTCGGCCGGCATAACGTCGAGAACATCTTGCTTGCGGTCACAGTGGCGCGTGAACTGGGTGTATCCTGGAACGCCATTCAGGATGGTGTCGCAACACTGCAGGCGCCTCCTCATCGGCTACAGTTGATGGCTGGCCCCGGCGGCGTGCGCATCATCGATGATGCCTTCAACTCGAATCCTGCCGGGTTTGCCACGGCGATGGAGGTCCTGGCCGCTTTTCCTTCGCGACGAATCCTCGTTACCCCCGGGCTGGTATCGCTGGGTGGTGCGGAGGACGCCACGAACATCGAGGCAGGCAGGCAGGCGGCTGGAGCGGCTGACACAGTGGTCCTTGTGGGCCCGAAGAAGACTCGGCCGGTGCGCGAAGGACTGCTGTCGGCTGGTTTCCTGGAGACGAGCATCCTCACGGCTCGTTCCCTCGAGGAGGTCACGGTGCTTATGCGAAGTCTGCTGACATCCGGTGACACGGTGATGTTCGAGAACGACCTCCCTGATACCTACAATGAGTGATGTGATTGCCGCGAGAGCGGTGGCCAGGAACGTGGGTGGGTGGTCGGTCGTGGTGCATGCGGGAGGCCCGAAGTAATCACAGGTAGGTCGACCTGTGAAATGCCGGCACTGGTGCTGCCCCATGAGAGGCTTGCCGGTAGTCAACCTTGACGGCTGCGTGCTTCTGGACACAATGATAGCGTTTGCAGGCGAAAATCGGGACTTGGAGGCGGGAAATGGGAATCAAGTCTGATGTGTGGATCGCGGCTCATGCACTGGATGGCATGATCGAACCGTTCGCAGCAGACTGTCCCAAGGGCGTCGTCTCGTATGGGGTGTCGTCTTATGGATACGACATGCGTGTGGCGGACGAATTCAAGGTCTTCACCAATGTCTTCAATGCCATCGTCGATCCGAAGGCGTTCACCGGGCAAAGCTTCGTGGACATGAAGGGAGACTCCTGCATCATCCCGCCGAACTCCTTCGCGCTCGCACGCAGTCTCGAGTACTTCCGGATTCCCCGGGATGTCTTGTGTCTTGTCATTGGCAAGAGCACATATGCTCGAGCGGGCATCATCGTCAACGTGACGCCGCTTGAGCCCGAATGGGAAGGCTTCGTGACCATCGAGATCAGTAACACGACGCCGCTCCCCGTCAAAGTCTATGCCAACGAGGGGATTGCCCAGGTTCTCTTCATGGGAGCCGACGATCTGTGCGGCATCTCCTATAAGGACAAGAAGGGAAAGTACCAGAACCAGACAGGCATCTGGTTGCCGAGGGTGGAGTAGCCATGAGGGAAATCGCGCGGAAGCTCGGTGTCTCTACAAGCACAGTGTCGCGGGCGTTCTCGAAGCCGGAGATGGTGCGATCGGAGCTGCGTGAGCGCATTCTGAAGATGGCCAGGGAGTTGGACTACAAGCCCAATCGTATTGCACGCGCTATGGTCCTTGGCCAATCCGATCTCATTGGTCTTGTGGTTCCTGACATTACCAACCCATTCTTTCCAGCTATCGTGCGCGGCGTGGAGGATGAAGCACGCAAGCATGGCCTGAACCTCATCGTCTGCAATAGCGACGGTCATGTGGCCAAGGAGAAACAGTACCTGCATTCTCTGCATGATCTGACTGTGGCAGGAATCATCGTGGCCAGCGCTTCCCGAAGAGATGCGTATGTGGCAGAGCTGGCGGCAGATGTTCCCGTTGTTGTCATGGACCGTAGACTCTCCGGTTCCCTGGTTTCACAGGTGAATGCCGACAACTACGGTGGGAGCAAGGCTGTGGTCGACTACCTGGCGGGGCTGGGGCACCGCAAGCTGCTCTATCTTTCGGGCTCTCCAATGATCTCTACAGCTGAGGACAGGCTCCGAGGGTTTCGTGACCAGTGCCGCCTTCACGATATCGACTTTGATGTCGTGCGTGCGGGTTTTGGGATCGACGACGGCTACGGAGCCATGAAGCAGGCCTGGCCCATGATGGACGGAACGACGGGTATTGTCTGTGCCAATGACTTGTGTGCATTTGGCGCTCTGGCGAGACTTGCCGAATTGGGTATCCCGGTGCCGGAGAGGATATCGGTGACTGGTTTTGACGACATCGCGTTTGCGAGGATCTTCAGTCCGTCGCTCACGACGGTGCGACAACCCACCTATGAGATGGGACGACTGGCAGTGAGAGCGATCCTCGACATGAGACGCGGTCATGCGTCACAGCAGCTGGTGGTTCTCCCGACGGAGCTTGTAGTCCGGGATTCGACGGCTCTCCGGAATGCTTCTGTGCAGCCTTCTTCGGCAAGGGCGTTGTAGTCATGGTCATATCATTCGGTAGCATCAACATGGATCTCGTTGTCCGCTGCGACCGTGCGCCGGACCAGGGTGAGACCATTGTCTCTACTGGATGGCTTACGAACCCGGGTGGTAAAGGTGCGAACCAGGCGGTACAGGCTGCCCGGCTGAAAGCGGAGACTGTGCTGGTTGGGCGGGTGGGATCAGACGCCTTTGGGCGGGACGTGATGAATGGGTTGTCGGCCTACGGAGTGGACGTTGGCCGCGTCATGGTGGATCCGGTCTTGCCGACGGGGGTTGCGTGCATTTTGGTAGAAAGAGGCGGCGAGAATCGCATTGTGGTCGTCCCGGGTGCCAACGGTGCCGTCGGCGCTGCCGAACTCGAGACGCTGGAGGGTTTGCTGCAGCCCGGGGTCGTTCTTCTGCTGCAGTGCGAAATCCCGTTTGCGGTTGTTCGGGAGGCTGCTCATATGGCGCACCTGAGAGGAGCTACCGTCATCCTCGATCCTTCGCCCTGGGAGTCCCTCACATTGACGCCAGGAGTATTCGCCGATGTGGACTACCTCATGCCGAACGAGGGTGAGGCCCGAGCGCTTGCCGGAACAACCGGTCTCAAAGAGGCCGCAGCAGTCCTGCTTGGCCTGGGCGCACGGACCGTCGTCGTGAAGCGGGGAGAAAAGGGTGTATTTGCGGTTGGCGCATTCGAGAGCCCCGAGGTGCCCGCGTTTTCGGTGGTACCGGTCGATACGACGGCTGCGGGTGATTCTTTCCAGGGAGCATTTGCCGCGTCGCTGGACCTGGGGTTTGACCCCGACACGGCACTCTGCCGGGGGATGGCGGCGGGAGCGCTTACGGTAACGCGGCCGGGTGCTCAGCAATCGATGCCGGATGAAGTGGAAGTCACTGCGTTTCTTGAGGCAAGGCTGCACAGGGGAGACCACCTCCCAAAGCAGCACATCTGAAGGACAAAGGAGAAGAGTAAACATGAAGAGAATGCTGTGTACGCTGCTCGCACTTATGATGATTAGCCTGTCATTTGCCGGCTGCAAGCCGACAGTGACTGGTCCCAAGACCGACAAGCTCGTCTACCTTATCAATGGAGCTCTTGGCGACAATGCGTTCTACGATTCCGGCCAGAAAGGGATCGACAACATCAAGGCACAGTATGGTGTGGAGACAAGGACGATTGAGTGCAACTTCGACGCAGGCAAGTACGAACCCGGCCTCGAAGCAGCCACACAGTACAGCGATGTCGTGTTCGTCATTTCCTATGCGTTCGAGGATGCTCTGAAGGCGATGGCCGACAAGTACCCGGACAAGATCTTCGTCAACATTGACACGATTGTGCAGAACAGCAAGAGCACGATAACGTCCATCAAATATGTCGAAGAAGAGAGTGCGTTCCTGGCGGGCGTCTGTGCCGGTCTTACGACCACAGACATGAGCATCAAGAATATCAACGCCGACAAGGTCGTCGGCGTGGTCGCCGCAGCGGATGATCCCGTCGTGATGGCTTTTGTGAAGGCCTATGAGGATGGCGTCCACTACATCGACAAGGCCATCAAGGTCGAGCGCGTCGTGCTCGCCGGTATCTGGGACGACCCGGCCAAAGGCAAGCAGGCCGCTCTCAGCCTCTATGACAAGAAGTGCGATGTTGTGTTCCAGGTTGCCGCCGCCACGGGTCTGGGCGTGTTGCAGGCAGCCAAGGAGCGTGGCCTGTACGCAATCGGCGTCGACACGAATCAGAACGATATCGAGCCCGGCTACGTCATCGCGTCGGACATCAAGGACGTGGGCGCGACCATCGAAGACGTCTACAAGACGATCAAGGATGGTACCTACAAGCCGGGGCAAGTCGTGAAGTATGGGCTGAAGACTGGAACTGTCGATCTGGCAACCGAGGCGACGGTGCAAGTTCTTCCGCAGAGCATTCTCGATCGCATCGGCGAAGTCCGTCAGCAGATCATCGACGGCACGCTCGCCGTCACCAAGTACCAGTAGGACAGACTGTTCGTGGCACGTGACGTCCTGATCGACCTGCAGCACATCACCAAGGTGTTTCCTCCGGACACCGTCGCACTCTCTGACGTGTCGGTATCGTTCGAATCCGGCGAGATCCACGCGCTGGTCGGAGAGAACGGAGCCGGGAAGAGCACACTCATGAAGGTGTTCTATGGCCTCGAGCGCCGAGACGCAGGGAACATTTTCTTCAGGGGTGCCAGGGTCGAATTCAGGACGCCACGTGAAGCGATTTCCGCCGGGATAGGTATGGTGCACCAGGAGATCCTGCTCATTCCAGAGTACACGGTATGGCAGAACATCGTCCTGGGCGCCGAGCCTGTCCGCGCTTTCGGGACAATCGATGCTGACAGGGCGCGTGAAGCAGTGCGCCAGAAGATCGAGGAGTTTCAGTTCAACTTGGAACCTGACGCTCTGGTAGGGGATATCTCGGTAGCTGCACGCCAAAAGGTCGAAATCCTCAAACTGCTCTACCGGAATGTCTCCGTGCTTGTTCTGGACGAGCCGACAGCGGTTCTGACACCCCAGGAAATCCCTCAGCTGTTCGCCGAATTGGCACGTCTCAGGGACAAAGGACACACGATCATCTTCATTTCGCACCGGCTGGACGAGGTCCTGACCTTGAGCGATCGCGTGACTGTCATGCGGCGTGGCAAGGTCGTCGGTACGTCCGCTGCATCCGAACTCACGAAAGAGGATCTGGCTCGACAGATGGTGGGCAGAGAGGTCCTGTTCACGTCGCGGCGCCAGCCTCAGGAACCCGGAGAGATCGTCTTCCGTGCGCGAGGGCTGAATTGCCGCGACCCCGAGCACTGCGCAAGACTGCATGACGCGACCGTCGAAGTGCGTGCCGGCGAGATCGTAGGGGTGGCCGGCGTCGAGGGGAATGGTCAGTTCGAGTTGGTGAATGCAATCATGGGTCTTGCCCCGATGACATCAGGAACGCTGGAGGTAAAGGGGAAGGACATCGCGCATGCCGACATCCTGACCAGACGGATGCTGATGGCGTTCGTTCCCCAGGACCGGGGGAAGATGGGCGCAAGTGTGGCGGCATCCATCCTGGAGGATGCGATTATGACACATCACATCCTTGATCCACGGTTCCGCACCTGGAGGGGACTCGGACTCAACTACCGGCATGCAGCCGAGTTTGTCGATCAGATCCGAGACCAGTTTGCCGTCAGCATGGGGCACTCGTCGGATGCGTTCAGCTCATTGTCGGGCGGCAACCAGCAGAAGGTGATTCTCGGTCGTGAACTACTGCTGGAAACGCCATTCGTCCTCATGGACCAGCCGACGCGAGGCCTGGACGTCGGTTCCATCGAGTATGTCCATCAGCTGCTTTTGGACCTGCGGAGCAAGAAACGGGCTGTCCTGCTGGTATCGGCCGACCTCGACGAACTATTCATGGTGGCCGACCGCATCGTCGTCATGTGCCAAGGCGCAGTGGTCGCAGACCTTGCCACGGATGAAACAAGTCGTGAGGAAGTGGGGTACTACATGCTCGGGGGAAAGGAAGCTGTACATGCGGAAACAGGCTCTTAGCGGGATTCTTGGCGTCCTGGCGGCGTTCGCCATTGGAGCGCTTGTGCTGGCGCTTCAGGGGTTCAATCCGTTTGCGACCTATGGTGCACTGCTCCAGTACTCGTTGTTCAGTGGGTCGGGATTCACTGCCACCTGGACGCGAGCCGTACCTCTTGTTCTGACCGGGCTCTCGGCTTCGATCGCGTTTGCCTCTGGGCCCGTGAACCTTGGACAGCCGGGTCAGCTCGTCATGGGGGCCCTGGGGGCAACACTGGTCGGATTATTCGTCCATCTGCCCTCGGCATTCCTTATTCCACTCTGCATTCTGGCATCTCTTCTGGGTGGGGCGTTGTGGTCGGGTCTTGCAGCACTGCTCAAACGTGCTTTTGCCATGGATGAGTTTATTGTCACCCTCATGCTCAACTTCATCGCGGACTACTTCGCGCTGTGGGTCATTACGTACCCACTGTTTGACCCGTCTGCTTCGAGTCCCATGACCAGGCCGATCAATACCGCGGCGTGGCTGCCGGATCTGGGAGGCCTGAGCACGAGCGTCCTGTTCATGGTTCTTGCAGCAGTTGTCTGCTGGCTGGTCATGAGCAGGGGCCGCAGTGGCTACGAATGGCGCATGACCGGGCAGAACTCTCTGTTTGCACGGATCGGGGGATGCAAGGTAGATGCCAACTATGTTCGCGTCATGCTGGTCACCGGGGCTCTCGCTGGACTTGCGGGGGGGCTGATGATCATGGGTGGGCCCCATCGTTTTGTGAAGGGGCTGGGTGCGAACTATGCGTGGGATGGCATCATGATTGCAGTCGTAGCCAACAATGGCATTTCGGGGACGTTCCTCTATGGGTTGCTGTTCAGCGCGCTGCAGCAGGGCGCCATAGGCATGGAACTCGTCACTGCCGTACCCTCGGAGTTCATTGACGTGCTACAGGCAGTCATTGTGCTGGTCGTCGTCGCGGGGAGGGTTTCACTGAACCTGGTGTTCGACCGGCTGGCGACCAGGCGAAAACTAAGGGAGAGTCGCGAGTGAACGTCCTGTTCGGACTTGTCTCGGCCATGCTCGTCGGAGCCACCCCGATCCTTCTTGCAGCCATCGGCGGGACGTTCACCTTCTATGCCGGTATCTTCAACATTGCCATGGAAGGAATGATGCTGGTTGGCGCGTTCTGCGCGGTTCTCGGGTCGTTCTTCCTGCACAGCTGGGTCCTGGGCATTCTATGCGCGGTAGCCGGGGCGCTGGTCATGGCCGGCATCTTCATTGTGTTTGCCGTGAGACTCCATACGGATGAGTTCTTGACAGGCATAGCGCTGAACCTGTTTGCGGTGGGTCTGACGACATTCTTGCTGCGCGACATCTTTCACGTCAAGGGAGCCTTCACCGATGCCGGGATCCGCGCGATTCCTGCCGTAAGACTGCCGCTGATTGACGGCATCCCCTTTCTGGGCAGGCTGCTCAGCGGGTACAACCTCATTATCTATGTGGCAGTTCTGGTGACTGTGCTGTCTGCGTTCGTCATCTTCCGGACTCGTTTCGGACTGCGGCTCCGTGGCGCAGGCTACAACGCTGCATGCCTCAATTCGAGTGGCGTCCAGGCATCGACGATACGTGTCTGGTCGCTCATCGTGTGTGCCGTATGCTGCGGTCTGGCAGGCGCGTATCTCTCGCTCGGGTCAGTGCGGCTGTTTTCCGAAAACATGTCGGCAGGGCGCGGCTGGATCTCGCTGGCGGCCGTCATTCTGGTCAGCGGGAACCCCTGGGGCATTGGCGTCATCTCTCTGCTGTTTGGGTTCTTCGACGGCCTGACGGTTTTCCTGCAGGGCGGTCGGATTCCTACCCAGTTCACGGCCATGATCCCCTACGTCGCGACACTCGTTTCCCTGTATCTGTATTCCGTCCGCAAGAGGAGGCAGGCATGAGAATCAAGGCATGGCAAGCGGAACGTGACATACGGCGTTCTGCCGTTCCGCTGGATCGGCGCCTGCATCCAAGCAGCTGGTGTGAGCAGACCGCTGCCGAGAAAGGGCAGGATGAGGTGATGCTCATGTTGTGGGAGAGTTCTGTGCCGGGATCAGGCGCTCCGGAATGCCTCTATCGCGAGGCAGCCCAGTCGATGGAGAATCGGGGCTTCGACGAGAGTGTGGCGGTATCGCTTATCCCAGAAGGCTTGCACCTGGCACGCAGTGGAGATGCTCCTGCGCTTCGGGTACTCACGGCTCACTACCTTGACGCACTGTTTGCCGCGCCGCAGGATCCCTTGTGCTCTTACCTCGGGTTCGAGCACCCTGCCCCGTGGGATGATGTCCTCTCTCGTCTGCCGGCGGCTCACACGCCACAGGAGGAGCAGCCGGATGGCGTCGAGGAGAAAACGTTGGCAGGATGGGTCGGCCAGCTTGCGGGTGGTGCATTTGGAACTGCTATCGAGGGATACACAGGCCAACGCATCTCAGAGGTCTATGGCGACGTTCGTTCCTACGTGACAGATCCTGAGACGATGAATGACGACGTTGTCTACGAGCTGACGCTCCTTGACGCCTTCGAGTTACATGGACGCGGCCTCACGTCGCAGGACATTGCCGAGGAGTGGCTGCGGCAGGTACCCTTCGGCTGGTCGGCAGAGTGGGTTGCTCTCCAGAACTTGCGTGCCGGTCTCATGCCGCCCGAGTCGGGTAACTACCGCAACCCATATTCGGACTGGATTGGTGTTCAGATGCGCGGGATGATTTGCGGGATGCTGGCGCCCGGGCGTCCATTGGAGGCGGTAAGGCTTGCCCATCTCGACGGGGTCGTGTCCCACGCGGCAAACGGCGTGTATGGGGGCATGTATGCGGCAGCGCTCACGGCCCTCGCCTATGTCCGCGACGATCCGCGTGTCGTTGCGGTCGAAGCGGCGGGATATGTTCCTCGGGGGAGTGAATACGCCTTCGTTTTGCACGAGTGTCTGGACATGGTCACGCGGGAATCAGATGTCTCTTCAGTGCTTGCGTGGGCTGAACAGCGGTTTGAGCAGTACAACTGGATCCATGCCTACCCGAACATGGCGGCGGACGTCATATCACTCTGGTATGGTGAACGGGACATCACGGAATCATTTGCCCTGCTGGCCCGCGGCGGGCTCGACATTGACTGCAATGCCGGTCTTGTCGGAACGGTCCTGGGTGCGATGAGTGGAGTCCCCGCCGCATGGGCGGACCCCATCGGCGATCTGCTCGAAACATATGTTCCAGGCAAGGAACGACTTTCGATCCACGCCCTGGCGGAGCGAACGGCGCGGCTGGCTCGTGGCATGCTGTAGTATCCCAGGGAGGTAGATTCCATGGCACAGTTTCATATGAGGTTCGAAGCTGAGGATCTTGCTCAGCATGTCATGCTGGTTGGCAATCCCCAGCGAGCCGAGCAGGTGTCGAAGCTGCTCCAGGGTGCTCGTTTGGTCAATGAGTACCGGTATTTGCTTGTGTTCACAGGGACGTATGAGGGTGAACGGCTGTCGGTTGCCACGACGGGCATGGGGGCTCCATCGACAGCGATCGTCGTGGAGGAACTGTGCAACCTTGGCGCACGCGTGCTGCTCAGGGTGGGTTCGGCCGGCGGAGTCGCGTCGGACGTCGACGCCGGCGACATTGTCGTTGCCACAGGGAGTATCCGCGACGATGGAACGTCTCCCCAGTACCTCCCACTGTCATTCCCGGCAGTGCCGGATGCCGACCTCCTTCGCGTCACCATGGAAGCAGCCCGGGATATCGTTCCGATGGCGAAGCATGGAGTCGTCATCAGCAGTGACGCATTCTACCGCAATTACGACAAAGACAAGATGAGCCTGATGATGCAGTCGGGGGTCAAGGCGATCGAAATGGAAAGCGGGTGCCTCTTCATCGTCGGTCAGTTCCGTGGCGTCCGCACGTCTGCGCTCTTTGCTGTTGACGGTAGTGTCACGAAAGACGCAATCAAGCCGAAGAGTGCCGAGGGCCTGTTCAAGACGGCCGAGGAGCAGAGCATTCGCATCGGTCTCTCTACGCTGGTCAGGGCATCGAAAGCGGGATTGTAGGCGTCTGACATTTGGTCGAGAACAAACGCCCCGGACACCATATCCCCGGGACATTTACTCTGAGTCGTTGTGCTCAACCATGAATCGACTACCAGCGAGCGTAGTGGTCCTCGGCCGCCCCCACGAAGTCCGTGATTGCTATCGAATCTGAACCTTCAGGCATCATAGTACCACTGCACAGGTTGAAGCCAACAGTCTGACCCTGCGTTGTCCGGCCTGAAGCTGTTGCCCTCTTCCATGGCGTCGTCCCGATGCCTCTTCCGGCAATGAGACTTCGGCTATTGCATCCAGGAACGGATTTGTTTCTCTACGTTGGCCAGTCGGTCGTGTTCACGTTCGTCGGTCGTATAGCTGGAATAGATGTGCAGGACCGGTCGGTCCTTGTCAGGCAGCACGAGGGTATACCCGTCTTCCTCGCGTTCCTTGACCCCTTCAACGAACTCCGCTGTGTCACGATGGAGCTCGCTCATGCGGCGCATGATCGTTCCCTTCGACTCCCACGGGCATGGCAATTCGATGTGAGTGGGATCCCGGACCGGTGTCTCCTGCTTCAGCGTGACGAGGTCTTCCCCTGTCTTGGCAAGCGTCTCAAGGAGAAAACCGATGGACAGCATACCGTCATAGAAGGGGAGAGCGCGGGAGAAGATGAAGCCTCCCAGGATGTCCGCGCCGGCGTCGGTGTTTGTCGCCTCGCGGATGATGTTGCGTGGCAGAGTCGAGCACCAGTGCACATCGACACCCTGGTCCCTGACGTACCGTTCCAGCTCGATCGATGCCGTAATGGGAAGGGTTACCGAGTTCAGGACCCCGGACCGATGCACGGAGCCAATTATGAGTGCTGTGGTACGAGTATCTGAAAGGATCTCACCACTCCGGTCCACGATGAAGACTTTCTCGCCGGAGGCGTCCAGGATCACGCCGAACGATGTTCCAAGCGACTTGACCATGGAAGACAGCTTTCGCTTGGCGTCTCGGAAATCGGACGCCGTCCTCACTGCCCTGCGCCCGTCAGCGTAGGCGTTCAGTGAAATGATCTCGAGGCCGAACTCTCCTGCAATGGCAGGAAAGAGCTGGACGGGAGTGCCATACGAGTAGTCGACGACGAACCGGATGCCAGACGACTGGATGGCGGCTACATCCAGAGAGCTCAGGAAGTAGTCACGATATGACTCTACCACACGAGGCGGAATATCGATGGTCCCCACCTCTTCGACGTCGGCGCGGGCAAATTCTTCCCGGAAGAAAAGACGCTCGATGGCTCCTTCCTGCGTGGTGGAAAGATCGAACCCTGATCGGTCATAGAATCGTATCGTCGTGAGCCGGCGGTCGAAGGGTGAGCGCAGGACGTGAACGCCACCACTTCCCGCGAACGACTTGACGGCGAATCGTGCCAGGGGCACTGGGGCTGCCTGAAGGTCCATGACGCGTACGCCGGCGCTCATGAGGCCCCCGATGACCGAACGTTTGAGCATGCGTGAAGACTGGTGGTCGTCGCGCGCAGTGAAAACGACCGAACCCTTGCCAAGGAACGTGCCATAGGCGCAGCCCAGTTTGGCACACATCTCCGGAGTGACTTCGACGTTGTTGACGCCGACGATGCCATAGGATCCAAACAGAGCTCTTGACCAAGCCTTGCCCCAGACGACGTTGCTCGTGACCGTGGAACCTGGTTCGACCGTCTTGCCCGGCCAGATCTGGACCTGGGACTTGAGGACTGATCCTTGTCCAATAATGCAATCGTCAGCCACAGTGTTGTCGCCCTCGAGAAGGACATCCTTGCCGACATGGACGTTCTTGCCCACGATCGAGTTGAAGATATGGGCTCCTGACTCTACGACGACGCCGTCCCACAGGACTGAGTTGTCGATGTCCGCTCCACTCTGCACAACGGCGTGGTCGCCGATGAAGGAGCTGCGCACGTGTGCTTCGCCGACAGTTGTGTCCTTGCCGATGAGGACCGACCCATCGAATCCCTTGAAGCTCGAAATCTTGCTTCCTTCGCCGACCCAGACATCACTGCCGATGCGGCCGATACGTTCGCCTTGGGGTTCAAGGTCGACCTTTCCTTTCAGCACGTCTCCGTGCGCGTGTTTGTACTCGCGGATGTTGCCGACATCGCGCCAGTAGCCAGGAGCGATGTACCCGAACAGCGGCTGATTGTGCGCCAGCAGGGTGGGGAACAGGTTCTTGGAGAAGTCGGCCTCCTTGTCCTCAGGAATGTCATTCCACACGGAAGGCTCCAGGACATAGATCCCGGTGTTCACAGTGTCAGAGAACACCTCTCCCCAAGATGGTTTCTCGAGGAAACGTACAATACGCCCTTCGGGGTCAGTGATAACAATGCCATACTCCAGAGGGTTCTCCACTCGCGACAACGTGATTGTCGCAGCTGCCTTGTGTTCGCGATGATACTGAACTGCCTTCGTGAGGTCGATGTCAGTGACGATGTCGGCGGCAATGACCAGGAACGTCTCCTGCAGGCTGGCTCGCGCGAGCCCAACGGCTCCGGCGGTCCCCAGGTCCTCTTGACTGGTGACATAGTCGATCTTTACACCGAAATCGCTGCCATCACCGAAGTAGCTGCGTATGGCATCGGGCTGGTGATACAGGATGACAACGAGGTCATCGAACCCGTGCTTCTTGAGCAGTCGTATGATGTGCAGCATCATGGGGCGGTTGGCGAATGGAACCATCGGTTTTGGAAGATTGATGGTCAATGGGCGTAAGCGGGTACCAAAACCTCCTGCCAGGATGACTGCTTTCATGAGGGCACCTCCATGGAATGGTACAGTGCGAGATAGTCGCGCGCGCTAGCCTGCCATGAGAAGTCGCAGGCCATGCCAATGGCCTGGATACGTCGGAATGTGTCGCGATCGGCGTACAGCCGTACGGCGCGCCTCACTGCGTCAAGGAACTCGGATGGCGTCGCATCGTCGAAGCTGATGCCGTTCCCGGTCCCTGTCTTGGGATGGACATCCTGAACGGTGTCCTTCAAGCCGCCCGTTCGCCGTACGACAGGGACACTGCCATAGCGGAGCGCAATCATCTGCGACAGGCCGCACGGCTCGAACCTCGAGGGCATGAGGAAGAAATCCGATCCGGCATACATGCGGTGTGCCAGACCTTCGTCGAACCTCTGGTTCAGCACGAAACGTCCGGGATAAGCGGCAGCCTTCGCCGTCAGAGCTGTCTCGATTTCTGTGTCGCCCGTGCCAAGGATCATCAGGTTCATGGGAAGCGACATCATGTGGTCGAATGTGCCCAGCATGAGATCGACTCCCTTCTGAGCAACCAGTCGTGACACCATGACGAACAAGGGACGGTCGGGCTCTGTCGCGAGTCCAGTTTCCTGCAACAGACTCTCCTTGTCCTGCAGCTTTCCAGCAAGCGATGAGGGGCTGTACATATGCGGTAGTGCTCCATCCGCGGACGGATCCCAGTAGGAACAGTCGATACCATTGAGAATGCCACTCAGGTGCTCACGCCGCGTGGCGAGAATGCCGTGAAGCCCGAAACCGTACTCATCGGTCTGGATTTCGCGGGCATACGTCGGAGAGACGGTATTGATTTCGTCGGCCCAGACGATGCCCCCTTTGAGGTAATTCACCTTGCCGTAGAACTCGAGGCTATGGACGCTGAAGACTGAACTCGGCAGTCCGATATCAGGCAGGATCTCGGGGGAGAAGAGCCCCTGGTAGGCGATGTTGTGGATCGTCAGCAGCGTCTTCTCCCGGCGCTCCGGATAGAGGATGTGCAGATAGACGGGCAGCAGCGCGGCTTGCCAGTCGTGCACGTGGATGACGTCAGCGCCGCCAAGTGCGATGATGGTCTCGAGTGCTGCACGCGCAAAGAAGGCGAACCGCAGCCAGTTGTCTGGATAGTCACCCTCGCGCGTATTGTAGAGGCCATCACGTTCGAAGAACTCGTTCTGAGCGATGAAGTACGTCTGCTGGTGGCGGAGGACCGTGTAGGGCAGGGCCCTGCCGCCCATCGTCAATGTGCCAGTCATGACCTGCTCCAGTGGCAGGTGTTTTGCCATGATGGTGCGATAGAACGGCAGAATCAGGAACGTGTCCGCCCCGAGGACATGCAGAGCTGCAGGAAGGCTGCCCGTGACGTCTCCGAGACCGCCCGTCTTGGCATAGGGAAGTGCTTCCGAGGCTACAAAGAAGACTTTCACAGCTGTACCTCACGCAGGAACTGCGCAGTCTCCTCTGGTATCGTCGGGTTGATGTAGAACCCGGTCCCCCTCTCGAATCCAGCAGTGTGCGTGACGCGAGGCATGATTTCAAAATGCCAGTGGTAATGGGGAAGACTCTCCGTGTTGAGAGGTGCCATGTGGAGGACCAGGTTGAAGGGCGGGTCGTCAAGTGCTCCGCGCAGCCGCTGCAGGGTACATTTCAGAAGACCCGCGAGTTCCAGAACGTCGTTCCGGGTTGTCCGCGCATAGTCGCTTTCGTGCTGCTTGGGCAAGATCCACGTCTCAAAAGGGAAGCGCTGGGCAAATGGTACGACACTGATGAACCGTTCACTGTCCTCGATGACACGCTTGCGGTCGGAAAGCTCTTGCTGAATGAGGTCACAGAAAACGCATCGGTCTTTGTACTCATAGTATTGCAGAGCGCCAGTCAGTTCTTCCTGGACACTCAAGGGCACGATGGGGAGGGCAATGATCTGGGAGTGGGGGTGCTGCAGAGACGCACCAGCCCGCGCGCCCTTATTCTTGAACACCATGGCATACTTGAACCGCTTGTCGCGGGCGAGGTCGATGATGCGGTCGTGCCAGGCCCACAGCACTTCTTTGATCTGTATCTCAGGCATCAGTGCCATTTCCTCGTCATGGTTGGGAGTCTCGATGACGATCTCATGCGCGCCGATGCCGTTCATCATGTCGTACATGCCCTCACCGCGTTTGTCCATCGTACCTTCGATTTTCAGCGCCGGGAACTTGTTGGGGACGACGCGCACCCACCATCCCGGCTCATTGGGCCTGGAGTCGGCCCTGCGGTATGAGAGGATCTCCGGCGGCGTACTTGCCTCGTTCCCAGGTTCGAATGGACACTTGGACAGATCGGCAAGACGGTCCTCCTTGTCTGTCTTGAAGTTGCCTGGGCGCAGTGCGCGTTCTGTGGCAATGATGACCCACCGTCCAATGATCGGGTCTTTGCGCAGCTCGGGCATCACATCCGCCTCAGGTCTTCAAGATGAAGATGCTCAAAAACGTGGTCTACTGGCCGTTCCTGTTCAGAGGTGTGGTATGGCTCTCCTTCTGCTGCTGCGAGCAGGTCTCGAACCTTGCGATGATGTTCCAGGAACCTCGACATCCCGTACGAACGAGCCTGACCTGTCGTGATGAGGAAAGGCCAGTCAGAACTCTCCTCGAGCAGGACCTCTCGCAGCAGTGTGTCGCCGGCAGAGCCATTGAGGTTTGGAAGAAGCCTGACGAATCGGCGTTGATCGCTGTGGATCATGTCCCAGATCCAGGAGGTCTCAGAGTTCATCCACGTATCGTGTCCACCCCCGGTACCCCAGCTGGATTCGCGCAGTCGCCCGAGGGGCAGATCGCGCTCGGCCAGGACTGTTGTCGGGGTGACTGCCGAGACGGATTCCTGCGTGGCCAAGTCGCGGAGCACGGCGGCCATCCATCCCGGCCCCTCATACCACCAGTGTCCGAAGAGTTCGGTATCGTAGGCTGCTACGACTACACCCGGGTCGCCAGTGAGCCTCTGTCGTTGCGCCGCGAGGTCCCTGACCAGTGAAGCGAAATGCGCGGCATGTTCTGCAGCGCGCTTGCGCGCTTCGTCCGGGCTGTAGAGCTCCTTTGCTCCCAGATCAGTCTGTTTGCTCGTAATGCGCCAGTACTGCCACCCCGAGCCTTCGCACCGCTTGTGGAACTCGCGATAGACGCCGTCTCCCGGATAGCCGAGGTCACGTGACCAGACCTGCTTGCTCGTTGCGGGGTTACGCAGGAAGACTGCGACGCCTGCGCCGATGTCCCATGGTGTCCATGGAGCCTCAGCGCTCGTTGCAGCGGGAATGTGCCCGCCAGCGTACTGCTGTGCAGTGCCGGCATCGAACGCGGGTGCATCCGCAATGAAGTAGCGCAATCCTTGCTCGGCGAGGAGGCGCTCGACGCCAGGGAGATAGCCGCATTCCGGCAACCAGAAGCCCACGGGCTTTCGGCCCATCCAGTGCTCATACGTCGCCGCTCCCGCCCGGATCTGCAGGCGCCTTGATTCGTCGTTGCTGAATAGTGGCATGTAGCCATGCGTGGCACAGGAGGTCAGCACCTCCAGGCGTCCCCGCTCCTGCAAGCTGGCGAAGGCCCCCACCAGATCACCGCCCAGCGCGTCGAACTGTCGAAGACGCTGGTCCAGTTCTTCACGGTAGAACGTGTTGAGGCCGTGAGCCTCTGGCGTATCCGGCAGGCGTGAGACGTCCCGTTCCAGTGCCTTGCGTTTTGTGTCGACCCACATGCGGAAGCTGTCGACAAATGCGGGGGACTTGAGCTGTTCCATGAGAATGGGAGTGATGCCGACTGCGATTGAGGCGGGTATATCGTCGCGTGCAAGGCATTCCAGCCCCTCCAGCAGGGGAAGGTACGTGTCCAATACGATCTCGTGCAACCACTCTTCGCCGAAAGGCCAGCGTCCCTTGCCAAGGACGTAGGGCAGATGCGAATGCAGAACCAGGACAAAGCGACCATTCATGTCAGCCTCCAATATCAAGGGTCAGGTGCCGTGACGTTTGCAGGTCAAGCGCAATGGACACTGTCATTCCCTGGTAGACAGTTTCGATGCCGCTCTCTGAATTCGAGACCGTCCTTATCGGAGACAGTTCCACATGAACAGGGCAGCTGGTCCGTACCGAGAGAGGATGAGATTCGGTTCCGATGCTGAAGGAGTCCGCCACAAACGAGCGTTCTCTGTCTTCCCACCACAGTGCCAGGTTCAGCTCACATACGTACCAGTCCTGCAGTGCCTCGATCTCGAAATCGACACGGAGCCCGCCCTTAGTCGGCGCGAATGTCTTGACAATCAGCCCGGGCGCCTCGAACCGCGCCCAGGTCTGGCCGAGTTCTGCAGAGTACTCTTCCATCGCAGGTTCATCGCCTGTGGCGGCATCGAGTGACGGACCGAAGCGATCGATGAAGCTGACCCGCATGTGATCGTCGAATTGAAGTGCGCCAAGGGCATCAGGGTCCTTGAGGCACAGAGTCTCGTGGATGTTAGATGCTCCCTGCGCTTCACTCCGCGACGTGGCTTCGAGCATCCGGTCATGGTAGGCCTCGTGGTATCTTGTCATGACATTGCTCCAGGACCACGCCTGCCGCAGGTCGTCCCACAGGACCAGGCGACCGCCGCAGGCGTGCAGGAAGAACACCTGGTCCTCGGTTGCCATGACGACCTCAGGCCGCCCGTCAGCGTCCGTGTCCTGCAGCCACGCACCCAGGCGTCGCTCCGGCATCAGCCGTTCGGCTGTGAGGAGCTCGGCGTAGACGGCGTCGCGAAGGTGTGGAAGGTACAGCCCTCCGAAGATACCGTGCCAATATGCGCAATTGCACTGGCTTCGAAGGTAGTGCGTGCGGGCTTCCCCGCCCGCCTCGCCCACCTCACTGCCGACGAACAGCATGCGTTTGTGCATGCGGTTGGCCTCCGGGTATCGGGCCAGAAAGTTGCGAAATGTGCCTCCGCTGAGGAACGAACGGTCCTCCGGACTGATCTTCTCGTGCAGGTCTGCGAACGCCTTCTGCCGCGACGCTCCCAGTGACCATTCCTCCATCTCGGCGTACGAGCAGGCCGGCAGGTAGACGCGCTCCCGTGGCTGCAAAGAAGACGCAGCTTCGCCGACCGTCACGGTGACGACGTCGTCCGCATCTGTCAGCGCCTGAAAGAGTCGTCGCAGCCATCCGCCGACATGGACGTGATCATAAGTGCCCGGCCACATGCCGAACTTCTCACCGTCGTCTCCATACACGAACACTTCTGCATCGTTGGGACTCTGACGGATGAAGCGCAGGGTCTCGTCAGGCTCCGCCCACGGAATCTTGTAGCGCAGCTCCTTGAGGATAGGGAACACCTTGATCGTGTGCCCTTCTTCCTCGGTGACGTAGACATGAAACAGGTCTGTTCCGTGGAGCCCTGTCTTCTCGAATCCATTGTCGTCAAGCAGGGTCCATTGGACTCCAGCCAAGGCCAGGGAACGTGCAAGGTGTGGCTCCCACGCTCGTTCGGTCAGCCACAGGCCGGTGGGTCGTTGTCCAAAGAGTCTCAGAAGTTCGTCACTCATGAGCTGGATCTGCGAAATGCGGTCGTTCTCCGGCAGCAGTTGCAGGATGGGTTCGTAGAAGCCTCCACCGACCAGCTCCAATTGACCTCGCGCGACTAGCTTCCGCATGAGGTCCAGGTATGCGTACAGATGATTCCGTTCGATGAACTCCAGGAGTGGCCCCGAGGTGTGAAGAGAGACCTTGATACACGGGAAGTCAGTCAGCGTTTCGAGGAATGGCAGATAGGCGCGGTTGATGGCCTCTCGGAACACGCTGTCGAAATTGCCCACCGGCTGGTGATTATGAATGCACAGACACAGCTTCTTCATATCACACCTCCCAGTGCTGGAGTTCGTAGTCCATGTCAGGGAGTGTCATCGACATTACTCCCCTGACAGGAATGGTTGCAACCAGGCGTCCTCCGCCGGAGACCAGGACGGTGAAGGTGACACGTTCGCCTCGTTGAGCTCTGATTGTCGTGAAGGGAAGCTTGACTTGCAGGGTTTTCTGCAGGGCCCAGTCGGTATCGCCAGGAGGCTCTGTCCACCCTGTGACCATGCCGCCCTCTCGTTGGACGACGAAGCGGCTCGGTCCCACCTGTGAAGACAGACGTACTTCGACCCTCAGGTCCTCGGTGGCTGCCATCTCGGGCGTCAACTGTACCAGAAGATACATCGCGGATAGGCTGTACCCGATGCGCAGCGACGCTACGGCGGGGGCTCCGGAGTTCATCGCACCTCCTCCGCTGTCCGGCCGGAAACAGCGTCCAGATGCCCAATCGAGATACGTCGCTGGTCCTCCGTCGATCCGCGGATTCATGAGACCGGCGGGTTCGACGGCAACTGTCAGTGGCTCGCTGTCCAGAACTGGTTCGAGGAGCTGATCCGGGACTGGACGACCAGCCTGCGTGTAGACGTTCGTCAAGTGCCTCCGATAGAGATCATCGAACTGAACTGACGTCTCGGCTGTGCGCTCACGACCATACCACCAGTTCCAGTCAGACCCTTCGGCTGCAAGCAGGGACATGCATGAGCGTTCCTGTTCAGCTGGGTCAAATCGTCCCCAGTCCTCCCGGGTCGCCCGGAGGTACCCCCATGCTTCATTGTCTTCTTCTTCACCGATCCAGACGCGGAAGTTGCCGTCGATCCACGAACCCGGGCGGAAGGCAGGCATATCTGATGCCGATACGCCCTTCAGTGCGTCGCTTACCGTCATGAGCCGTACGTCGGATTCACTGGCAAGCGCTGTGTAGAGAGCCCGGAGAAACGGAACCCCGCCTCCGGGGTAGAACTCCCATGCGTTCTCGCCATCCATGATGATCGACAACATTCCGGGCCGGTCGAGGCTGTCCCTTACTGTGCGCACGTGCTCTATGAACTCCGACACTGCGTCATCTGTGGTCATTGATGCGTACTTGAAGCCGATGGCATCTGAGAGCGCGCGGTCGCGGAAGATCATCGAAATATCCCCAGCGGTCGTCTGCACCCGGTAGGGGCAGTACAGCACTGACCGGGGTTCTCCAGGGAGCTCTCGTAGCAGGATATCCTCATCGGTGGCCGTCCATGAGAAGCCGGCGCGCGCGATCTCGGCAACTGCCTGCGGCGACACGCTGCCCTCGGAAGGCCAGCACCCTGAGATCGGCAGCCCTAAGAGCTGCTCGACATACTGCTTTCCGAGTTGCAGTTGGTGCAGCGCGTCTTCGGGGTGGCGAAACGCTGGGTGTGGCAGGGGAGTGTCCTGGACCACGGCAGCAGTGTCCGTATCGATAAGCAGCGGAAGAATCGGGTGCGCATAGGGCGATGTAGCCACTTCAACCTGCCCCGACCGGCAGAGTCCTGCCAATCTCGGGAGGAAGTCCCGGACCAGGTCACGTTGAGCGTGAACCAGCGTTGCACGGTCCTCTTCGGTGAAGTCCCGGGCTTTGCCCAGAAGAGTTGCTCCCCCTGGCCTTTCCCTGAGTTCGCTGGAGCACGTCCACGCCCGCGTGAACAGGCATTGAAGGTCCCGCAGCTCCTGTTCCGACCAAATCTTGATTGGCTCAGACCTTCGCAGGGACAGTTGGCGGTAACGGGAGTCTTGTTCGATAACGCGTTGCTGGTTGACGTCGAAGAACATCGCGACAAGCCGTGCACGCTGGTCCATGTCGAGCTCGTCGACTCGCCTCGCAGATAGCTCCAGCCACTCGTCGGTGCACTTGTCGTTGGCATAGGCATCGAGCTGGGCAGCCAGGACCGGCGTCATGTTGATTGTGACGTGCGCTGCGGGCTGCTCTTCGAGCAGGTGGAGCATCATCGTGTAGTTGCGTGCGCAGTGAAGCCGAGTCCACGGAAGCAGCGCCGTTCCCGACGTGAGATCCTGATACTGTGGCTGGTGAAAGTGCCACACGAAACAGACGGCAAGGAGGGGGGGCATATCTATAGACCCCTTCGGGGTCTGCAGCCCGGTCGGTCCCTGCAACAGAGGTGGAAGCATCCTGAGAGCGTTACACCCCTTTGGGGTCTGCTGCTCAGTCGGCTTTGGTATGTGTCCAGCATCGTTTTCTCCCTTATATTCTCTTCATCGTAGTATAGGAAATCCGGGAAGAAAGTCACTCGCGACACAGGATTCTGGAGGCAAGGGCTGTGTTGAGGAAAACGAAAAGCGCCGGGTTTGATCCCGGCGTGGCGCTTGTGAATGTGCGGTGTTCAGCTCAGATACTGCTGGATCATCTTCTCCGTAACGCCGCGATGTCTCGCGATGTCAGCATAGAACCATCCGCTGGTGCGTACCGTCCTCTCGAGCGTGGCGTAGTCCACTGCGACGATGCCGAATCTCGCACTCAGGCCCTCGGCCCACTCGAAATTGTCCATCAGGGACCAGTGATAGTAGCGCTGTACATCGATACCGTCCTCGATCAGGCGGCTCACCTGGAGAAGATGGTCGTAGATGTACCTCGTCCGGAAGGCGTCCTTGGCATCGGCCGTGCCATTCTCGGTGATGAAGATGGGGCTATGGTAGCGGTCCCAGTACTTCTTGCACACACGATACAGTCCCTCAGGGTACAGCTCCCACCCAAGGTCGTTCTTCTGGCTGTCTTCGCGTACCTCAAGCCTGCCCAGTGGGTTCGTGGACTTGTCGGAGCAATCGACGATATCGCGCGTGTAGTAGTTGATACCGAGGAAATCGAAGTACCGACCTTCGCCGAGAGGGTACCCCCTGCCCAGCGGCGAGAGGAGCCTTCCCTCGCACATCCCTGTGACAAAGAGCTCCTGGAAGAGTCGTTCATACATGCCCGCCGCCCACCGTTCACGACCGTTGCCATGCTTGGAATCGAACAGCCTGAGGTGATTGGCGACGCCAACCATCGTATCATTGTAGCCATTGGAGTCACGCACCTGATGAATCTTGCGATAGGACTTGATGTGTGCCATGATCATGTTGCGGGCGCCCCGGAAGTATTTGGTGATGCTGATGTCGCTCGGCGGCCATCTGCCCATGACGTATCCCGCCGCGAGGTAGACGTTCGGCTCGTTGATGGTGCACCAGTCACTCACGAGGTCGCCAAGGTTCTCGACGACATACGCGGTGTACCGCTCAAAAAGGTCGACGACGTCCGGGTTGACCCAGGCACCCGCGTCTTCGAGCCACAGTGGGTTCGAGAAATGGTGCAGCGTGACAAGAGGCCTGATTCCGGCGTTCACGAGTTGCTGTATCTCGAGACGATAGTGGCTGACAGCATCCTTGTCGAACTGGCCCCGTGCCGGCTCGATGCGGCTCCACTCGAGACTCATCCGATAGGTCTGCTGATGGAGCTGCTTCATGAGTGCAATGTCTTCAGTCACCCGGTTCCAGTGGTCGTCAGCTACGATACAGCTGGTGCCATCCTTGACATGACCGGTCTGGACCCAGCGATACCAGCTGTTGTTGCGATCACCACCCTCGATCTGCAGTGAAGCTGTCGCCGTGCCCAGCAGGAAACTCTCCGGCAGTGCAAATGGTTTCATGGTCATACCTCCTTGTCTCGTGATGCCGCTCTCAGCAGTATGCCTGAATCGACCGGTCGCGCAACTCGCGCCATGGGCACTCGCAAGACTGTGTGAATGCCTTGCCGCTCTGGAGCCACAGCCTCGCCGTTCACGGTCCATCGAGCGGATGTGTCGGGGATGCCGATCAGTGCTTCGCCTTCGAGTTGGGCGGTGTCGAACCGCCGAAGTTCGATGGATGTTTCGTGGCACTCGAAGTGCGCGATATCGAGTCCCGGGAACAGGTGGGTCGTCGTTCCGAGGAGTTCAATGTTGTCTCCATTCGCCTTCCGGAGACAGGTCGAATCGAAGGGAAGGAGCTGCAGAGACTCTTGTCCGTCGACCAGGCGCCCGTTGCAGTAATAGATACCAGGATCTAGGTCTATCGTGGCAGGTCGGGAACCCAGGTTGGCAGCCACGACGTAGGTGGCGTTCTCTGCGCTCAAGGTCAGGCGCCATGCCTCGCCGAATGGTCTAGCCTCGAGGGCGGCCTTCGCAGAGAACGGAAACTGGGAAAGATACTGCCTGAGTTGTGCGTCCGTATAGGAGGAGATGTCGTCTGACGTGAAGACGAGGCCCCCCATCGCCTGGTTCACCAGGAACAGGGTGCGACGCTGCGCCTCGGTCAAACTGTTTCCGGTGTCGCGAAGGATGGTGACGTCCGGATCGTTCCAGAAGGCCATTCCGTTCAGATGTCTTCGGCCGATAGCGTTGCGCAGCGCGCAGACTGTCGATACCCGCTCGCGGTAGTGAATCGTTGAGAGCAGGCGGTCCTCCCATTTCAGGGCGACGTCTCCACCGATTCGGCAGAAGTCGACCTGTCCGAATGCAGGGCCAAGTGGAACGCCACATCCCAGGATGAGGTTATCCCCGATGATGTCGCGCAGGAACTGCATGGATTCGGACATGACCTGGCCTCGTGTCTTGCCCTCGGGGGCTTTGCGGCAGGCGGCGTACAAGAAGTCGAGCTTGACCAGGTCGAAGTGCCAGGCGTGCAGGATCAGGTCGAAGACATCGCGGAGATAGGAGCGGACGGTCGGGTTCGCCACGTCAAGCGAGTAGAAGAAACCGCTCCAGCTTGGGTTGTAGCCGGCCTTGACGGGCTTTCCGTGGTCATCTGTCAGGAACCAGTCGGGATGATTGCGCAGCAGGTCAGATCTCTCCTCGGCGATGAAGGGCGTCACCCACAAGCCGGCCTTGTAGCCGCGTCTGTGGATTGCATCGGCCATGGTCCCCATCCCGTCCGGGAACTTGGCGTTGGCTGTCAGCCAGTCGCCGACGGCATGTTGCCACCCGTCGTCGATCTGGAAGACATCGAGAGGGACCTTGTGTTCGCCCAAAGCGTCGAGGTTGTGCTGGATGATCTCCTGCGTGATGCCCGTGTAGTAGTTGTACCAGCTTGTCCATCCGGTCAGAGGTGGCGTCCGGAGAGGTCGGAGGCCAAGGAGGTCGAAATAGCAGCCAAACGTCTCCCGGTCCGTTCCCGTTCCTACGTACACGTCGTACAGAACATATGGGCTAGCAGGCGTGACCCCGCCGCATTCCTTCTGGAGCGTGACCCTTCCTGCGGAGGCGGCGACCGTCACCAGGGTGAACCCTGTCTGTTCGGCCAGCGAACCAAACAGGGTCAGAAGATCGGACTTGGTCCGAACGTATCCATAGGTCCAGCCATGGAAACGCCCCGGAAATCCGGGGTTCGTGACGAACTCGTAGTCGCCGTACATGGAACACCGTGAGCGGGCCAGCCTGTTGAGCGAGGGGATGCGATCCCGGGGCCCCAGCTCACGAGATTCTGTCCACGTCTGGTAGCCATTCACGAAGATGCGGCTGTATGGTGGAACAGGAACGGGGACTCGCAGTTCGGCCGCGAGCAGCGTCACTGTGGTGCGAGGCGTCACGGTGACGGTCCAGCGTTCGCCGGGGACGGTCGCTCCTGTCGTCGGCGCAATGACGAGATCATCGTTTTCCGCTTGATCAATCAGATCGAAATTCAGGGTCATGACGACCCCTTCGCGACGATAGGTCAGTTTGCCCTTCACATTTTTCATCCTATGCCTCCCCGGTTGTTTCGTGGGCCCCATCAGCCGTGTGTGTCGCATAGAATGCAGGTTCCAGGCCAGTCGCCCCGAGGTACGCGGATCGAACCGAAGCCACAAAGTCGGGAATTCGTTCCTGCTCGACGAGTGCGATTGCACAGCCTCCGAAACCGGCGCCCATCATGCGGGCTCCCAGACATCCTGGGGCCTGAAGTGCCGCACTTACGATCACGTCGAGATACGATCCGGTCACTTCGTAGTCATCCCTTAGCGATGCGTGAGACTCCGTGAGCAGTCTCCCGAATGTGACCAGATCGCCGGCCGCCAGCACGCGAGAGGCTTGTTCCACACGTGCCTGCTCGGAGATGACATGACGCGCTCTTCGCTGCAGAACTGGGTCTGAAACGTGGGCCAGGACGTCCCTCCATTGGGCGTGGACAAGGCCGTTTCGGGGCGCGTCTGTTCCGAGAAGGTGGAGAACGGCATCGCACTCGGCTCTGCGTTCATTGTACTTGGAGTCGGTCAGTCGCCGCTGCCTGGACGTGTTCATGATGACGAGAGCGTGTGCCCCCAGGGCAACAGGCACATAGTGGTAGTCCTGTGATTCGCAGTCGAGCAGCAGGGCACAGTCTTTTTTGCCGAGTGCGACGGCGAACTGATCCATGATGCCGCAGTTGACCCCGGCAAACTGGTTCTCTACCTTCTGGCAGAGCAGGGCGATGGCCTTGAGGTCGTCCGTGGGAGCCTCCGCAAGTGCGAGAAAGGAAAACGCGGTCAGTACTTCCATGGCAGCGGAAGACGAGAGCCCTGCTCCCTGCGGAAGTGTCGTGGTGAAGAGGACATCGGTCCCCCTCAGATCGACTCCCTGAAGAAGGAGTTCATGGAGGACCCCCGCGGGATAGTTTCCCCAGCCACGGGCAGGGTCGGGTTCGATGGGCCGATCCAAGTCGATCTCGACGGCCAGCGGGTCGTCCGATGAGCGGAGTCTGACGAGATGGTCGGATCGAAGTCGGCAGGCTGCCGCAATCCCCAGCGTGACTGCTACGGGCATGACTAGACCGCCGTTGTAGTCGATGTGTTCCCCAATGAGGTTTACTCTGCCGGGAGCGAAGAATCCTCGGACCTCAAGGTCCCCGGGACCGTACAGATGCACGAATTCATCGGCAACGGATAGAGGCATGTCTACGCTTTCTCCTCGGTCTGAGCAAATCTTCTGCATGCAGCCGCAAGAGCTGGTGCAGTATCCTCCACGCGCAGGGTATTGCATGCTGCCCAAGCGCCCATCTCTGAGGAGGCGTAGTATTTCACGGTTGTCTCGTTGCGGAGTGGAGGGTAGAACTCGATGTGAAAGTGGTACGACTCCTCGCAGCCGGCATCTTCCGGGCTGTTCACCGGTGTCTGATGGATGCACATCATGTAGGGGAAGCGCCGGGCGAACAAGAGGTCGAATCCTCCAGTAAGCGTCTTGAGCATGCGAGCGAGCTCGGTCCGTTCCGAAGAAGTGAAGTCGGTGAAGGATCCCCTGTGAGCGCGGCTTGTGACGAACACTCCGTAGGGATAGTCAGTGAACGAGGGGATGTATGCCACAAAACTCTCGTTCGACAAGATGACACGTCGGCGATCCGACGCCTCGCTGCGGGTGAGGTCACAGAACAGGCAGCTTCCATGCTGGTCATGCCAGGCGCGTGCGCTATCCAGTTCCGTTCGGATCTTCAATGGGACGAATGGATAGGCGTAGATCTGCCCATGGGGGTGTCTCATCGTGACGCCGACTTCCTCGCCACGATTCTCGAAGGGGAAGATATACTTGATGCGAGGGTCACCAGAGAGAATCTTCTGCCTCTCGGTCCAGAGTTCCACAAGCCGGATCAGATGAGCGACACTCAGGTCGTGGAGACTGACATCGTGCTGTGGAGAGTACAAGATCACCTCGCACTTGCCGTAGTTGGGAGCAACCGGCGAGAGCTCTGATCCGACTGCGTCGGGTTCGTCGGGATCCGCCGTCAGTGCCGGGAAGTCATTGTCGTATGCGAGAACGTCGTAGGTGGACGGAACGTTGCCCGATCCAGGGCAGAAGGGACAGCCGTCAGCACGCAGGTTGGGTCGTGCCTGCCTGTTGCCCGCTATCATCGTCCATGTGCGCAGAAGTGGGTTCCATCGTAGTTCCGCCATCGTAGTCCTCCTGTTTCGCTACAGTGCCGCAGCACTGGCCTTACGTCTTGCAGTATAGGCTAACGCCTCCATTGGTACAGGACGGGCGATGCTGTCTGCTTGTTCATGCACTCCGTACAGACTATACTTGCTACATAATCCAGTATGTGCTGAAGAGGTGGAGGGGATGATGAGTGGAACAGTTCTCGTGACCGGTGGCGCTGGCTACATTGGATCGCACACTGTACGCAGGCTCGTACGAAATGGCTACCGAGTCGCCGTGTTCGACAACCTGTCCAAAGGGCATCGCTGGGCCGTTCCACAGGACGTTCCACTTATTGTCGGTGACATCGCCGACACGGCCCACGTCGCGATGACCATCCGGCAGTTCCACGTGACAAGCATCATACACTTTGCAGCCTTCAGTCTTGTCGGCGAATCGATGATTGAGCCTCGCGCCTACTACACGAACAATGTGACTGGTACGCTGCATCTTCTCGACGCCATGCGTGCAACTGGGGTTGACCGCATCGTCTTCTCCAGCTCTGCCGCCGTCTATGGAGAGCCGGCCAGCGTTCCCATAGACGAGGACAGCACGTTGGCACCGACAAACGTCTATGGGCGCACCAAGCTCGTCATCGAGGGAATCCTGCATGACTACGCGGCGGCATACGGGTTGCGTTCGGTCTCGCTGAGGTATTTCAATGCCGCCGGAGCCGACCCCGATGGCGGGATCGGCGAAGACCATGATCCGGAGACGCATCTGATACCTCTTGTGCTCCAGGCTGCAGCCGGCCGGAGCTCGTCGGTGAGTGTGTTCGGGAGCGACTACCCGACGGCTGACGGCACCTGCATCCGGGACTACGTCCACGTGAGTGATCTTGCAGATGCCCATGTTCTCGCCTTGGAGTCACTCGAGCGGCAGACGGAGGCCACCTATAATCTGGGAAACGGTGAAGGATTTTCGGTGAGGAAGATTATCGAGACTGCCCAACGGATCGTGGGCCACAACATACCGATTCTTGAGGCGGGCCGGCGCGTGGGGGACCCTGCAGTGCTCGTTGCCGGCAATCTTCGTGCATGCAGAGAACTGGGGTGGGCACCTCAGCTGGCCGACCTCGAGGCTATTGTCCGGACAGCCTGGAACTGGGAGCAGCATCGACCGATCCGCTAGTCACACGTGATGGCGCGGTCTTCCCGGGTACGTTTTTTGACGAGCTTGCTTAATGCTGTAGAATAAACAGGCGGCAAGATACCAGACCGACCCGAAAACTGATTCTCGGAGGCACGAATGCGTGGCCAGTACGTCTCGTTAGCCATGAATCTCGTCATTGGGCTGTCCTTCTTCCTGTATGGTATGAAACTCCTTGGGGACGGCCTTCAGAAAGCGGCCGGGGATTCTCTCAGACGTATCCTGCAGGCTCTTACCAACAAACCAATCCGCGGAGTCCTGGTGGGCATGCTGGTCACCGGCATCATCCAAAGCAGTGGAGCCACCACCGTCATGGTCGTCGGGTTCGCCAATGCTGGACTGATGACGCTGAGGCAGGCCATGGGAGTCATTTTCGGCGCCAACGTCGGGACGACCATCACAGCCCAGATCATCGTGCTCAAACTGGACAAGCTGGTATGGCTCTTCATGGTCGTCGGCGTCATGATGGAGTTCTTCGTCAAGCGCAAGACCAGCAAGGCTGTCGGCGAGGCCATCCTCGGTTTCGGCATCCTGTTCTTCGGCCTGTATTTCATGGCGGACACTCTCGCGCCGCTCAAGGACAGTCAGGGCTTCATCGACTTCCTGGTACGGTTTGGCAATATCCCCATCCTGGGCGCCGGAGCCGGAGCCGTGTTCACAGCGCTCATCCAGAGTTCGTCGGTGACCACCAGCCTGGTCGTCGCCCTGGCGATGAAAGGCATGATTACGCTGCCGTCGGCTATCGCCCTGATCCTGGGGGCTAACATTGGAACGACCTTGACCGCGGGGTTGGCGAGTCTCGGTGCTAACGTCACCAGCAAGCGAGCGGCACTCACGCACTTCCTCTTCAACTGCATGGGCACGGCCATCATGTTCCCATTCCTCAAGCCCTTTGCCAACCTCGTGGAACTCACGGCATCGACGCTTCCCCACCAGGTGGCCAACGCGCACACGATGTTCAACGTCCTCATGACCATCGTCGCGCTGATCTTCATCAATCCGTTCGAGAAGCTGGTCGTGCGTCTTCTGCCGTCCAAGGAGAAGGAGGTCGAAACCCGGATCGTCCAGTTCATCGACGATCGGGTACTTGTAACGCCGTCCGTGGCCCTCTCGCAGGCGACCCAGGAACTCTACCGCATGGGCCATGTTGCCTATGAGATGGTAGACAACTGCAGGATCGCCCTCTTCGAGAACCGTATGAATCTCCTCGAGAACGTGCTGGGCAACGAGGAACTGGTGAACTCTATGCAGAAGGAGATCACGGGTTATCTCACCAAGATCACCGAACACGATCTCTCGGAAGCACAGGGCACGCGTGTCATGGCCCTGATGCATGCAGTCAACGACATCGAACGCGTCGGCGACCATGCGACCAACCTCGTCGAACTCATCCAGATCAAGGACGACAAGCGGCTGAAGTTCACCAACGGTACCCAGGATGACCTCAAGACGGAGTTTGCTCACGTCCTGAAGACGCTTGACGAGGCCATGGACGCCCTTCGGGACTATGATGTCGAACGCGCCCACCGCGTGAAGGACATGGAAGATCGCTGCGACGTGATGACGAAGGAGTGCATGTCCCGCAATATCTCCCGGCTGAACGCGCATGAGCTGGACCCACAGGTCGGTGTCGTCGTCGTGGACCTGTTCACGAACCTCGAGCGCGTCTCAGACCACGCCGACAACATCGCGGACGTCGTCCTGGGCGTGTACTAGGCGCGCTTCGTTCAGGAATACGCTGAGCCCCCGCCTGCAAGGCGGGGGCTTCTCAGTTCGGCAGGACTCGTCTCGACGGCCTCAAGGAGTCGAAGCGCTGCGGCTCCGGTCTCTGATGTATAGATGGTGTGGCGTGATGGCTACGTCCGGTTCTGTTGTGGGAACAGCATTGCCTGCAGGTCTCGTGCGTTCTGCACCGCCTGACCCCGGTGGCAGTTGTTGGTCATGACGAACATCAGCGGTGCGCTTGCAGCCATGGCGCGAATGGACGGAAGCATCTGCTCCAGCTCCTCTTTCGAGTAGAGGTAGTCGTACCGTTCGTCGCGGCTCGCGCCGAACCAGTTCGAATTGCGTCCGTGCAGCCGGAGATAGGCGACGTCGCTGGTGACGGCCGGGACCAGAGGCAGGAGATTGCGCAGCTGTGGCTCGTCGACGGCGACGTAGCCAAGGTGTTCCTGTCTGAGGAACGCCAGTGAGTCTCCGTTGTGCCAGCTTCGGTCGCGGAACTCGATAGAAAGAGGCAATCGGGGCAGCATATCGCGGGTCGTCAGGAGAAACCTCCGGTTTTCCGGAGTGTCCCGGAACCACGGCGGATACTGGAGGACAACAGTTCCCAGACGGCCTGCGTCAGCCATCGGCGTCACTGCTTCCCAGAACGCCATGAACGCGGGCGCCAGGAGGGCGGCGCTCTTGAGTCCCGAAGCCAGATCAGGAAACGCTGGGCGTCCCGGAGCGACCGGCCTCATCGCGTTCCATACTTCGTGCGTCATGCTTCGGTGTGCCTTGACGGTGAACAGAAAGCCAGGTGGTGTCTTCTGGAAGAGAGCCTCGATCAAGGGAATGGTGGGCATGTGGTAGAAGCTGCTGTCCAGCTCGACCGCGTTGAAGCCGAGCGTGCGGGCGTAGTGGACAAGGTACAGCGAGGGGCGCAGGTCGGGCGGGTAGACGACGCCTTTCCAGTCAGGGAACGAGTATCCGCATGTGCCGATACGTATCTCTGCATTCATGGCCACGGTTCCTCCTCTGGTTGCTCTGCCACCATTGCCGGCGGTTCCTCTGCCAGTGTACTGTCCGCCAGCGAATAGTATAGAAGGCGTATTGTCTCACCTATTATCTACTCCAAATTGCATCGTTGCCTCACGAATGAATCTACTCCAATCCAGGTGACTAAGGAGGAACCATGGAAGAGGGTGAGCAGAGGAGAGGTGAAGAGATGGGGTTGACCATGAAGCAACGACGAGCGGTGATGGAAGAGCTGCGAGCAAAGTACGCCCATGCAACGAAGAAGGAGAAGTCGAGGATCCTGGATGAGTTCGTGGACCTGACACATCTCAACCGTTCGTACGCACGCAGCACCCTGCGAGCGAGGGGGGCGCAGGGAAGGGGTCCCGTCCATCGCCCTCGTCCCGGCATGCTCCTCCTGCGGCAGGTCCCTGTCCAGACTGCTGCCCAGTAGGACCCTCCCCGGCCAGGGTTCGTCGCTGTGGACTTGGTGACCCATGAAGGCAGTGTTGCCAGCGGAGAGTATGCCTGCACCCTGGACGTCACCGACGTGGCGACAGGGTGGACCGAGACCAGGGCAGTGCGGAACAAGAGTCAGGAGCATATTGTTGCTGCACTGAGAGGCATACGCAGCGACCTCCTGTTCCCACTCCTGGGCATCCATTCGGATAACGGGAGCGAGTTCATGAACAACCACCTGATCCGTTACTGTCATCAGGAGCACATCACCAAGGCACGGTCACGTCCATACAGGAAGCATGACAGTTGCTTCGTGGAGCAGAAGAACTGGAGCATCGTCCGCAAGACGGTCTGGTACCCCCGGTATGACACCGAGGAAGAGGTCCTGCTCATGAACACCATCTATCGCTCACTCCGGCTGTTCACCAACTTCTTCCTGCCGGTGATGCAGCTCACCCAGAAGACACGGCAGGGAGCCAAGGTGACCCGCTCGTATGACGCACCCTGCTCTCCGTATGAGCGTGTCCTGGCGTCCCCCTGTATCACGGAGCAAACAAAGGAGGCGCTCAGGGCTCAGGAGTGGCACCCTGACCCCGTCGCTCTCCATGATACGATCCTTGCAGATGAACGGCGCCTGCGGGACCTTGTCCTCACGAAGAACAAGGACCGGCCCCACATCACTCCGAGGAAAGGCAACAACTGGCAACTTCACCCGGTTTCGAGGTGATTCTGATGTGAGGCAACGACTCCCCGTTCGAGTAGGTTTACTCGTGAGGCAATAGGTAGGTAGGCGAGAGCGGTCATTCCCTGAATGGGGTCTGCTCGGATTTCGTCTGCCACTGCCGAAGCAGCTCTCTGCAGATACTCAGCGCTTCCATCCCCAGCCCTTCTCCGCACGCCGTGAGCAGCCTGGCGATGGTTTCGCCAGAGGTGTCTGTGTCCACACGCATGTTCTGAAGGAGCTTATCTACTGCGATGGCCTGTGCTTCCAGTAGCAGGAAGGCCGCCTGGACTTCGGCGATGCGCCTGGCATAGTCGCTGTCGACCGCGGTCACAAAGAGGCGGAACGTCCAGAATGCGGAGCTCATGTCGAGGTGGTCAGGGTCTCCTGTGGCGTAGGGATCTGGGTATCCAGGAGCTGTTGCCATCATAGCCAGTGGATACCACGGCGTGTAGGGAAGCTCGTCGGGAATCCCGGAGGCTCGCCAGACAGTCACGGACTGCGGTCCGGGGGCTTGGTTCCTCAGTTCGGTTACAGAGGATTCCTGTGTGGTCCAGACCGAAATCGGGCGCATGGTGGTCTGAGCCACGTTCTTGTGGAAGCTGCCGCTCATTCCCAGAGCCTGCCGGGTGGACTGTCCGTGGGGGGCGACGCAGCGCAGGCACGCCATGACATCACCAAGGGTCACGGGGTGCTGTGGCACGCATGAAAATGGCATGTTGTCCAGCGGGAATTCTTGCCCCGTGAGCAGGAAGAGCCCGGTCTGCTGTCGGCTGGTGCTCAATGGAGAATCATTGATCTCGGGCGGTCCGTAAGCTCCCTTGAAATCGAAAGGCTCTGTTCCAGTGGGATCGTACCACCCGCGCTGTATGGCATGGGTCTCCAGGTCCGCCGACGCAAGAAACCGGTCTATATTCGCCAAGTCGACCTGACGGGAGATGAGATAGTTTGGCAGGACGACGACCGCATCGTCGGGGACGCGTTCCGCCAGCCACTCGTGACCCCCGGGGATCTGAAGGACCCACGCCTCATGCTGGTCCGCGATCGTGATGATACGAGCATCGCAGTAGCCGTATGCCTCGACAAGCTGGCCCGCCATCAGGACGCCCTCACGGGCGGAGCGGGCCTGTTCGGCGACCAGTTGTGGCAGGAAGTGGCCGATGCCACCCCGCTCCAGCTCAGGCTGCTGTTCACGTGTGCCTGCGGCGCTGTCGCAGCAAATACTGACCCCCTCGCTGTTGAGAAAGCTGTCTGCGAAGTCCTGTCCGACCAGCTCTGTCCAGTCGTAGGCCAGGGTGTCCTCGGGCACAGGAAGTTCCAGAGAGGTGTGTGGCTCGCGGTACAGCAGCGTTCCGTCTCTCAGCCGCGTAGCGGCAGGATGTTCACCGGCCTTGACGATGTGGTGACGCACGACCAGCCGGTGCGCGTCATCTTCATTGTGACCGACGACAAGGCAACCCGACTGCGATGCAGACCGGCCGACGACAATCGTCGTGCAGCCCAGTTCATCGCTTTCAGGTCCAGACAGGCGCATCAATGCTGCTCCAGTGTTCGTATGGCATCGGCGATACGGGTCAGTCCCTCCTGCACCGTCGAGCGTGGGCATGCGATGTTCATGCGTGCGAAGCCTTCGCCGCCAGGACCAAAGACGTACCCTTCGTCGAGACCGACTCTGGCCTTCTCGCGCAAGAAGTCCGAGAGCTGATGGACGTCCATGCCAAGTGGGCGGAAGTCCAGCCACATCAGATACGTTCCCTCAATGGGCATGACCTTGATCTGCGGCATGTGGTCCTGGACGAACAGTCGGACATATGTCACGTTACCCTCTATGTAGTGCAGCACCTGGGTGAGCCAGTCATCACCCTCACGGAACGACGCTTCCAGGGCAGTGTATCCAAATGGTGTGACCATGCCCACGGCTCCGTTGATGCGACGTTGCAGCGCCGCGCGCATCTTGGGGTTGGGAACGATGATGAAGCTGGTGGCCAGGCCCGCAAGATTGAATGTCTTTGACGGTGCCATGCACACGATGCTGTTCTGCTCGAGTTCAGGGCTCAGGGATGCAAACGGGACATGGCGCGAGCCGTTTAGTAGCAGCTCACAGTGTATTTCGTCTGACACGACGATCGCATCGTTGGCCAGGGCGATCTCGCCAACGGCTATGAGTTCGTCCCGCGACCAGACGCGGCCTACGGGATTGTGCGGGCTGCACAGGATGATCATCTTTGTCGGTGATGGGCACGTCGACATGCCGGACATGCGTGGCTGGAAAATGCCTTTCAGCCCATCGAGGTCCATCACGTATTCGCGGCCGTTCCAGTGCAGTTCGTTGTTGGCGACTTGACAGCCATTCTCGCGGACGGCTGACCAGAACGGGTAGTAAACCGGGCTCTGAAGAACGACCTCATCCCCGGGGATCGTGAACGCGCGCACTGCAGCATGAAGAGCGGGCACGACGCCGGGTGTGAACAACAGCCACTCAGGATCGACTTTCCACTGGTAGTTGCGCCACAGGCGCTGCGTGACGGCCTCCAGGACGGACGGACTCGGACATGAGTAGCCGTAGCACTCGTGCTGGGCACGCCGTATCAGTGCTTCCGTGACCGGTTTCGGTATGGGGAAATCCATGTCTGCCACCCACATCGGCAGGACGTCCTCGCTCCCAAAGACGGCACAGCTCTGATCCCACTTGACGCAACCCGTGTTGTGTCGTTCAAGCTCGCGTTCAAAGTCGTAGTTCATTCCCCTCTCCTTTTGTCCCATAGGGCGCCGTCACATCGAGGAGTCTGACAGGGGCGACCGTTCTTGCAGGCAATCCATGCAAGTATACCAGCATGTTTCGTGACGTGAAGTAGCCCGCGCGGCAACACTGAAAGAGCTTGCTCCCGCAGGAGTCCGAAACTAGAAGCGCAGCATGCCCGTGATCGCAAAGGCGGTCAGGGTAGAAGCTATCGTGATGCCGGCTCCCGTGCAAAGCTGTCCCAGTGTGTGCTCCTTGATGTTGATCTTGGCTACGGCGACAAGGACGAGCAGGAGATAGGAGATCGCACCTGGCCAGCCATACCTGATGGTGATGGCCGTCGCGGGACCTGACACGCCGGCTGCATGCCCCGAGGCTTTGTAGTGCAGAAGGTTGATGATCACGAGACCGACGACCGTGAACATGTAGGACAGCATCAGCGCCAGGAAGAGACGCGCTTCGCGGAAGAAGACAAGCATGACGATGGTTCCGATCATGTAGCCCGCAATGCTCAGGACGAAGGCCACCTTTCGTTCGCCCTTGTAGTCACCAGGGTGGCGCACCATGTGGAACCACGCGCTCAGCGGGATGAGGCCGATGCATATAATGCCGGTGAGACATGCTCCAAGGTTCTGATTCGGCTCGTCTATCAGAAAGAAAAACACAAAAGTCAGAACAGCGACGACAGGTGCGTCCAGGAGGTACGTCCACAAACGCATGCGTTTCGTTCGGCTGATCATAGTCGCACTCCTTTGATTCTCAGTTCCTACGAGTCAGAGACTCAGTAGACAAGTATAGCGCAGAATCGGGCGTCGGGCCTCCGCAAGCTATGCGACCAGTCCCGAGAAATACCCCCCGCTCCGACGAGGAGCAGGGTGATAATCACAGTGACAATCAAGAAGGGTACGCCTGGAGAGTTCCTGTTTCCTTACTTCAGGCCGTGTTCGGCCAGGTACTTCCTCTCCTTCTCTCCGTGTACGACGGTGAGATGAGCCTTGATCTGTTCCCAGCTGGGGCCATCAAGAGGATACCAGCGAAGGATGACTGCACAGGCGAGCAGAAGTACCGCAGGCATGAGAAACCATGCTCGCACGATGCCGGCTTCAGCCGAGATACTCTGCATGCCCTTTGCGAGTGACTGGTCATAGCTTGCGCGTGACAGGAATCCGAGGAAGACAGCTTGCGCCAGGCTCATGGCGGGCTTGGTGACGAAGCTGTTGACGCCGGCATACATGCCTTCGCGCCGCAGCCCTGTCGTGTGCTCATCTGCGTCGATGACATCACCATTCATCAGTGGAATGAGGTACATGCCACCGGCAAAGCCCACACCGATCAACAGAAAGGCGATCATCATCGGAATGAGCTGGTGAGGGAACAGGAGACCGACGACGCACCCGATGCCGAACATGAAAGCAAACGCGCGCACACAGCGTTTGACACCCCAGACGTCGCGACGGTTGAGGAACAGCAGCAGGCCCAGGACTGCCCCGACAAAGAGCGAGCCAAGGGTGAGGGCGGTCCCCGTGCTCTTTGCGACGCCCATGCTCACTTCGTCATAGTAGTAGTAAATACCCTGCATGAGCTGATTCTGGACATAGATGACGGTGAAACTGATAGACTCGAACACAACAAAGGACTTGTTGCGGAAGCAGGCACCCAGAGACTTCCAGAAATTGAACTGTTCCTCTTCCTGCTGGAAGTGGTTCTCCTTGTAGAAGAAGGTGCTGGCATAGATCACCGCCGCCATGAGGATGCCAAGACCGATCATGATGAGTCGGTAGGGTGTTGCATCCTGGCCGGGTCCCGGCTGGATGAGCCCGATGGCGATGGGGAAGGCGGTGGAAATGAGGCTGAAGCCGATTTTCCAGATAAAAATGCTGCTTCGTGCTTTGTTGGAGACTGCCATTTCATACGGCATGATGTAGACGGCAGTTGCAATGGCCGTATAGAGGGTATCGAACAGGAACATGCCGATCAGCATCTGGATGAACAGTGCGGTCTGGTTGCTTTTGAACCCAGGCACGACAATCCAGAAGATTGCGAAAGCTGCTGCGTACAGGGGTGCCCCATACCGGATGTAGGGAATACGGCGGCCGAGTCGGCTCCTGGTGCGGTCACTGATGTACCCAAACAGTGGGTCGTTGAACGCATTCCAGATGCCGAAGAGCAGCCATACGATGGAGGCAAGTCGTGGGGCCAGTCCCATGACGCGCGTGAAGTAGTAGGTCAGCGCTGCGCCTTCGGCGATCGAGCAGAGGATAGCTGTTCCGCCGTCAGCTGCTGATACCCAGATACGACTGTGGAGAGGGACAGACTCTTCGCGAAGCGCTTCCCCCGACGCAGGTCCTGAAACTTCTCCAGCGATTCTTGTGCTTGTGCCCTCGAGCCCCAGCTTGTCCCTCGTTTCGTTATCCATATCGGTCCCTCCGCTTCAGGGTCCCGCGGGACCCTGAGATACGGTCAGTATAGAGGCAACAGGTTTCCTGCATAGCTGAGAGCTGCCTTGTTGTGCATCCCCTGGCCGGGGAGAAGCGTGTCGTCCTCCTTTCACTGGTCGTCTGTGGCAGACGATTTCAGCGTGGGAGCCCGTGGGATCTACGGGGCAGTGAGAGGGACTACCCTCAGGAACCTGAAGAACACGGCGACCACGATGGCGATGCCTACGGCCGCGACGGAGCACATGAATAAGAGGACGCGCTCCAGTCTCATGAACTCGCACAGCGACGAGACGAAATCGTCCAACGTCTGCTGACTCCCAGCCGCGAAGTAGTGGTCGAGTGACCGCAGGAACCGCCTCAGACGACCCCAGAGGAGAAGGGTAATGATGCCTGTAGGAATGCCGACCACGAGGAGGATCTGAGGATCTGCAGAATGCCGGTGGCGAACATGTACCGGGAGACGGAGCCTGATGCCCGTGAGAGTTCCCGAAGGCGTTGGGGGAAGGGGATTTGCGGTGTGGACAGAACAGCTTGCCGATCGAGTTGCGGGGAATCTGGGTCCATCTTCGTTCCCTCCTCCTATGAGCCTGACCTCTTCTGTAGTCGCCATGAGCGGCACTCGCGCTGGTCATCCAACGAGAGACGTTTACATCGGCATGGCGATGTATTCCGCACGCAGAGCACCGTTGCAGCTTCTATCTCCTTGCGAAGGCGAGAAGCGACCGATCTGAGCAAGCATCGATGAGAACAACATCTGACATAATCCTAGCTGAACCGCACGAATACTCAACCTTCCGGGCCAGTCCAGAGCAACACCGATTGCTGCAGCTGGGGGACGGAGGAGGAGTGTCTCTGATTGGTCCTCCATTCGCATGCAGTATAGCGGCCCAACGGTTGGTTTGCGCTAGCGGCGGGCACGGGACTTGGCAGAAAAGGCGGCCAGATGCCAAATCCGCCGCCGTGGCTGAATCCGTTGGGGCAGGGGCGTGGCCCCACCCGTCCGCTGCATGTTGTGTCGGGTGCGTCACCTACAGATGTACAGCAAATCCATAGCTGCAATTACGGCATGTACGCCACGCAGACGGTGTCGACGCAATCCCCACAAGCATGCTCGATTCGTCAATGATGATCTACCATCGTGGCGATTCAGCCAGTCGCCTGCGTCCCGCGACTCCCACGAAACAAAAAGGTCAGCACAAACCCTGCGACAAATCCGCCGATGTGCGCCATGTAAGCTACGCCGCCCGTGTCCGCTGTCTTGGCAATTGAGCCGATGCCGCTAAAGAACTGCAGAACGATCCAGAGCCCAATGACTATCAGCGCGGGCACTTGAATTACTTGTTGGCCCTGTAATACTCTGACCTTTCCCTGTGGGAACAGCAAAATGTAAGCGCCGAGCACCCCTGCAATCGCCCCCGATGCTAAATGCCAACTGTGCAAAAGTTGCCGCAAGCCCGCAGAGTAGGTAGAAGATTGTGAACTTGATGTGCCCGAAATGCAAACTCTTACCATGTAATTGTACCATATTGTCACAAGCGCCTTCCATCTCTGGAAGACGCTTCTCTATTCTCCTTGTTTCAGGTTCGAACCGTAGGCCCAAACCTGTAACTGCACATCCGACTCGATCCACGCGGGGTGGGTGAGGGGGGCAGTTACGGTCGACTAGCTCCGGGCTCCGTTTGTGGCTTCTCGTGACAGGAGTGGTGCATCGGAAGCAAGCATGATGAGCGATGGCGTAGAGTGTTCCGCGACGTGAGCTCGAGGGCCATCGACAGGCTTGAACCAGCCACACAGCAGCATCATGCTCAGAGACCAACGAGTCTGAAAGGCTCGCTGACGTCGCGACTGGGCGAGGGGAGTCGGTGGGGTTCGAGAGAAGTACTGAAAACGTAGTATTGATGCGGTGGTGGAGATAGGGGCGATGAACCACGCTGCCGAACACCCCTCAGCCGAACTCGAGGGCGCCGTAGTGGACGCTCTTGCAGACGCGTTGCTCCGGGTCCGGTCTCCCAGTGGTCACCAGGATTTCGCATACATCGTTCGCGCGGTACGTGGGCCGTGCAGAATCGCCGGAAACCTCCGTCTGCCTGCAACCGATGGAAAGCCGCCTAACTGTCCACCAAACAGACTCCCGTTACGCTTTGCAGTACAACAACGCTGTACGAATTGCCCAAGACGCGGCACGTCATGGCAGAAACGGTTGACTGTATCTACTTCACGGCTCTTCCTCTGAAATGAGAGGACGACTGATCGTCTTCAGGGTTTCCTGGTCCATTCGGCCTTCTTTGATGAGTTCATTGCCAGCTCTTCTCACCGCATCCAGCACGGCCTGACCATCCCGAGTAACCTTGCCACCGGCCCTCATCGCATCCGCATGAGGCCTCAGAACTGCTCCCGCGAACTCGGTGCTTGCATCTTCAGCTAGCTCCTTGACGATGCGCACGACGGTGTCGCAGTTCTCGACCTCCCACCACCCGCTTGTCGCGACAAGCACGATCTTCTGGATGCCGACGTCCTCACGAAACCTGGCTCGCGTACGCCCTTGGCGCCTCTCCAACTTTGGCTCGATGAGAGGCATGAGCCTGTTCACGACGTTCTGCATGTCACCCGGCAAAGGAACATAGACCGGGGTCGCCAGGATGAGGACATCGGCGGCCTTCAGCTTTGGATAGAGCAATTGCATGTCATCCTGGATACAGCATTCTCCAGGGCCATCGTTCCAGCAATACATCTCCCCACAGGTGCATGGCTTGACCTTCAGACGGCTCGCATAGAGTAGCTCGACTTCAGATCCAGCGTCCATCATGCCTTGGATGAACGAAGCCAGAACCAAGGCCGTATTGCCCTTCTCCATTTGGGGGCTGCCATTGATTGCCACTGCTCTTGCCACAATAGCCTCCTACGATCACTGATAATCGAACTCCTGAGGAAGGCTCCAGACTCATAAACTACTGCAATTATACTCGGCTGCAGTCTCAATACCAGAGATCGAAGAAGCATTCGGAGAGCGCCTCCACGAGGAGAGCGCCTCTTTCTCAAATTGACGTCGTTTTTTGGCTGCCCTGCGTTCAGATGTGCCTGTTCCTCTACCATCGTGACCTTCTTGTATTCTTGCATCGTGAGCTCCATTCCCGCTGCTCCTTTCTCATCCCAAGGACCAGCGTATTCTGTCATCGTTCACGTACTTTTTCTCATGAGTTTACGGAGACATTTCACGTACAGTTTAGCTGAGTCGATGCGGTAGTTAGGAATTTCCCGTGACTTGTATACAATCATCATGTACAGGATTCGATCATTCCCGCAGATGCGGTTTGAATCAGAGGAGACGGGTACGATGAAGAAGGCCTTGATCCGAAAGGATGCCTATGTAGATTCCGTGTTCCTGATGCTGATGAGCAGGGACCTCGAGAGACGTGCTGATGTGGTGTCAGCCACCGTGGTGATGGGAACCCCCATGAATATCGATCTCCTGCGTGACCAGGGGTTCTCCACCGATGAGCTGGGAGAAGCTGGTTCCGCTGACCTGGTCATCGCACTGGAGTGCGAAACCGAATCGGCCTTCGAAACCGTCGTCGCCGCCGCCAAGGATCTACTAGCCGGAAAGAAGAAGAGGTCAGCATCAGGTGTCTCTGAAGCCGCTCCACGTTCGATTGATGGAGTCCTTGATATCCTTCCCGATGTGAATATCGCTGTGATTTCTCTTCCCGGGGTATACGCGGCTCGGGAAGCCCGAAAGGCCTTGAACAAGGGTCTGCATGTCATGCTCTTTTCCGATAATGTATCCCTGGATGAAGAAATCGCTCTGAAGAATCTCGCAAGGGAAAAGGGTCTTCTGGTGATGGGCCCCGACTGTGGCACCGCCATCATCAGCGGCAAACCCATCTGTTTCGCGAACGTGGTTTCCCACGGCCCCGTGGGCATCGTAGCTGCCTCCGGTAGCGGGCTACAGGAAGTGGCCTGCCTTATCGATCGTTTTGGCAGCGGAGTCAGCCAGGCCATCGGCACCGGTGGAAGGGACCTGAAGAACGAGAAGGTTGGCGGCGCCACCATGTTGGCGGGAATCGATGCCCTCGGCGCCGACGACGACACCAGTGTAATAGTCGTCGTCTCCAAGCCTCCAGCACCTTCGTTGGTGGCACAGGTTATCGCGGCGCTGGAAAGAACGGGGAAGCCTGCCGTGGTACATTTCATAGGATGGAAAACTCCCGAGGGTGACACCACAGGCAACATCCGTTGGGCATCGAACCTTGAGGAGACAGCTCGTCTCGCCGTGCGACTCGCGGGAGATTCCGGAGAAGTCTCCCGGAAGGATTCCGCTTGGCCTTTTGACAGGAACAAGGCGGAAATCGACACCCTGGTGGAGAAAGAAACGAGAGACATGGAGAGAGGCCAGAAGTTCATCCGGGGGTACTATACGGGTGGCACGTTGGCTGATGAGGCACTGTTCCTTCTCCATCGTTTGACTGGGGCGGTGTATTCAAACAACCAAACCGATCCCGCATTCATGCTGTCGAATCCAAGAAAATCGATAGGACATACCGTGGTGGATCTGGGGGACGACGTGTTCACTGTAAGGCGACCCCATCCAATGATTGAGCCCAGCACCCGCACAGACCGCATCGACGCGGAACAAGAAGATCCTGAGATTGCTGTGATGCTGGTGGATTGTGTGCTGGGATATGGCTCCCATCCGGATCCCGCTGGGGCCATGATCCCCTCATTGGTAGAAGCCAAGAAAGCGGCCCGCACCCGTGGTGGATATCTATCGGTGATCGCATCTGTAACGGGAACCCCAGGGGACGTTCAAGGGCTCAATGCACAGGTCGCAAAGCTTGAGCGGGCAGGGGTCGTGGTGATGCCTTCCAACTATCAAGCTTCCATGCTGGCGGTACGGATCATGGAGAAGCAGACCGGTCTGTCCTCCAAAGCGGCCGCAACGGGGTCCGAGGCCCTTCCCACACAAGCTCCGGCCACTACCGTGCCATATAGCACGGCCACCGCCGGTCTTCATCATATCCTCTCCCTGTTTTCAAAGGGTCCGATAGTGGCCAATCTGGGCCTGGAATCATTTGCGTCCAATCTGCGTGCGTGTGGTGCCGCGGTGGTCCAAGTCGACTGGGCTCCGCCGGCTGGCGGCGACATCCACATGATTGAAGTGTTGGATCGGTTGGAGCACTCGTGCCGGATGGATATCGATGGTGCCAATGCACAGGCAGTACGGCGTATCCTGAAAGGAAGGCCGGTTATCGAAGGAATCGGCATAGCCAAGGACGTCGTTCCAGGCATGCGTTCCAATCTGATTCTTCACGCAGGTCCCCCGGTGACTTGGGACCGCATGTGCGGCCCAATGCGTGGAGCAGTCATCGGTGGACTCATGTACGAAGGACTGGCTGCCTCACCAGAGGAGGCCGAGAAGTTGGCCGACTCGGGAAAGATATCGTTTGAACCCTGCCACCACCATTCGGCGGTGGGTCCCATGGCCGGCGTCATGACGAGCCGGATGCCAGTCTGGATCGTCAGAAACGAGACCCATGGGAACAGGGCGTATGCCACCCTGAATGAGGGATTGGGAAAGGTGCTTCGATACGGGGCGTTCTCCAGCGAAGTGCTTGATCGGCTCCGCTGGATGGAGTCGGTTCTTGCCCCCATCTTGAGCAAGACGATCGAACGGCACGGCCCCATAGATTTGCGAAGCCTTGTCGTGCAGGCCTTGCAGATGGGCGATGAGGGGCACAATCGCAACAGGGCGGGGACATCGCTGCTCATACGGGAACTGGCTCCACATCTGGTCATGCTGGACGAGAAGAAAGAGGCGCTCTCCGAAGTGTTGTTGTTCATGCATGGGAACGACCATTTCTTCCTTAACCTGTCCATGGCTGGTGCAAAGTGCATTATGGACGCAGCCGCAGGAATCGAGGGAAGCACGGTCATCACTGCGATGGCCCGCAACGGCACTGAGTTCGGTATCCGGCTCTCAGGGTTGAACAACCGCTGGTTCACCGGTCCCGCCTCCATGGTGGAGGGTTTGTACCTGCCAGGTTTCGGTCCGCAGGACGCAGCTCCGGACATTGGTGATTCGGTCATCACTGAAACCTCCGGAATCGGCGCTTTCGCCATGGCCGCATCACCGGCCATTGTGAAATTCGTTGGTGGAGTTCCGGCTGACGCGATCGCCTACACCAAGCGGATGTACGAGATAACCCTGGCCGAAAACGAGGAGTACCGAATTCCGGCTCTGGACTTCCGGGGCACTCCGACGGCTATTGACGTACGGAAAGTCGTGGAAAAGGGCATTCTTCCGGTGATCAACACCGGCATCGCCCACAGGAAGCCTGGTATTGGCATGGTGGGGGCCGGTTTGGTGAAACCCCCGGAAAATTGTTTTCGGGATGCACTGGCAGCTTTCGCAGAGGAGTATTGCAATTGATGCCACGCGTCGCAGACGCGATGTATGACACACCACATTCGGGAGGGATACGATGAAGGTTATCGATTTGACGATTCCGCTGGGTATCGGGACTCCACCATGGCCAACATACATCCCCTTGCAGGTCCAGTATTTCAAGCGCCTGGCTCCGAATGGAGCGAACGCACAGGTGGTGACCCATTCGAACCATGTCGGTACTCACCTTGACGGTGAGATACATTTCTACACGCCAGGCAAAGATATCGCCAGTCTGGACATGGATTTCCTGGTGCACGAGGGAGCCATCGTGGACCTGTCCGACATCTGTGCCGACTACGATGTGTACACCTCCAATATGGTAGAAGACCGGGTGGAGGTGCGTGAAGGGGATATCCTCATCATTCACACGGGATTTCACCACTATGGCTGGGATCAGCCGACGGCAGACGAGATCCGTTACATGACCAAGCATCCGGGTCCTGACCGGGAGTTCGCCGAATGGGCCAAGAAGAAGAAGCTCCGCTGGATCGGGGTGGATTGCGGCAGTGCCGACCATCCCATGAACACCAAAATCCGGGAATGGATGCCCAGGCAGGCCAAGGAATGTGACGCGCATTTCAAGGAGAAATACGGGAAGACCCTGGAGGAAGTCTTCACTGAGGACAAGTACCAGCTCATGCACATTGAGATGTTCAATCATGGGCTGATCCATGCCGAGTGTGTCGGCGGTGATATCGACCTTCTGCTTAACCAGCGGGCTGTCATCGGCTGTTACCCCTGGCGATTCGTGGACGGCGAGTCCTCCATCGCGCGCATCGTTGCCCACGTGGAGGATGAACGCTATGAGGAACTCATGAAGAAAAAGGCGAAAGCTGAACTGACACGCTTCGGCGACGTGGCCGGTGCCCGGAACGCTTGGCTTCACGAGGAAGCCCGCAGCAAGTGAATGATCTCGTGATGGGCGTACAACGAATCGTTATGCCCGTGAAGGTGCTTGATGTGTGTGATGCTACGCCTCGAGGCATAGCGCAAAAGGAGAGAGTACATGGCCATTGACGAGATGGAGAAGAAACTCAGACCCCCGGAGATTCCGCTCAAACCCTATCCACCCAAGGTCATCACCCTTGCTTCAGGGGAGAAGATGGTCGTCCGGGAGGCCAGACGTGAGGAGACCGGTACACTGCTTGGGACCATTTATCCTCTCATCGGTGTCCCAACGGATTTCTATGACATCGTCGCCGTCCGGATGTATGCCGAACTGCTAGGCTGGTACCGCTATCGGGTGGCCAACGAATTCGTGATTGTCGGTGCGGTCAACGGTGTCATCGCGGGTATCGTGACGAGCCGCCACGTCAGCAGTAAGCTCGGTATGAGCCTGCATACGCTGACCATCAAGCGCGGCCTCCGCGTCGGAGCCCAACTCTTCGCCGCAAAAATGGAGCACCATCTCGATGACTTGGGAGAGGAGGAAGTCCATATCGTCGCAGAGAGCCCGAACGGATTCAAGCGCTGGATGATCGAGTACCAGCTTGAGGATCGTTCGTCGCAGTTCCCCGAAGTCCGTCACGAATTGGGTGGCGTCCCCACGTATGTGCTCACGCGCAAACTCTGGGAAGCCGTGAGGGACATCAAATGCACCGGCACGCGCCCTGTTCCTGAACAGGACCTCAAATCGGCCGAGAAACTCATCATGCCCAGCGAGTATCCCCAGATTCCAGGTTTCAAGAGGTAGCATATGCCCGCCAACGTTGGTATTGTCGGGATCGGGCATACACGGTTTGGCAACTCGTCCGAGTATGACTTGGCGGACGTCATGGCCTATGCGGCCACCGACGCCCTCCAGGATGCCGAGTTCCTTGAACGGAGGCGGGAGGTCGATCAGGTCATCGTCGGCAATATGGCCTCCGGGCTGTTCTGTCATCAATCGGCTGTGGCGTCTTCCGTGGTCAGTCGCATGGACATGGAGCCGGTACCCGCCGAGTTGGTGGAGAACGGGCCGGCATCCGGGGCCAGCGCCATCAAGATCGGCTATATGGCCGTCGCTTCTGAGATGGCTGATATCGTCCTGGTGGTTGGCGGGGAGGTCATGCGGAAGGTGAGCGGCTGGAACGCCACCGACGTAGTGGCTACCATGCTCCACACCGAAGCGGAATACAACATGGGGCTGACCCTTCCCGCGTTCGGAGGCATGTTCACACGGCTGTACATGGAGAAGTACGGTCTGACGGAACGGGACCTCGCCTTGCTGGCGGTGAAGAACCACAGGAACGGGGCCAGGAACACGTACGCGCACATCCAGCTTCCCTGTACCATCGAGGCCATCGCTGATGGACCCGACGCGGCGGTGGTGAACAACTACATAGCGGAACCCTTGCGCATGTATTCTACCTGTCCAGTCTCCGATGGGGCGGCGGCGCTGCTGTTGGTGAACATGGATTCCCCGAAGGCGAGGGACTTCAAGAAGAGGCCTGTTCGTATCGCAGGAGTCGCCAGTGCCACGGACACGCATTGCGTGCATAACCGCAAGGATCCCCTGAGACTCGAGGCGGTCAGGTTGGCTGCGGAAAAAGCCTACAGGATGGCAGGTGTGGGACCAAAGGATATCTCTTTTGCAGAACTCCATGACGCCTTCTCCATCCTGGAATTGGCCATTAGCGAGGAAGTTGGATTCTTTGAGCGGGGAAAGAGTTTTCTGGCGGTTCGCAGGGGGGAGACCGACATTGATGGGCGGCTTCCGATCAACACTTCGGGAGGCCTTAAGGCCAAAGGTCATCCCGTGGGCGCGACCGGCGTCTCACAGGCGGTGGAACTTGTCAGGCAGCTTCGCGGAGAGGCAGAGGAAGGGCGACAGGTGAAGAATCCGAAGTACGGCATGTCCGTCAATTTCGGAGGATTCGGCAACAACGTGGTCGCGCTTATCTGCGCAAAGGGTGAGGGCTGAGAACATGATAGATTTTGGTTTGTATGATGCCAAAGCACCAACAATCATGGCCTACAGGTGCCTCACCTGTGGAACAGTGTACTATCCAGCCCCCATGGTCTGTGGGAAGTGCTCCGCACGACGGGATCCAGTGACTGGGAAAGGATGGGAAGCCTTTGAATTGGAGGGATCCTGCGAACTCCTGACCTGGACTCGGGTGTGGAATTTGCCGGAAGGATACACCAAGAAGTACCTGTTGTTTGGGATTGTGCAGTTCGAAAACGGACTGAGGGCATCGGGACAACTGGAGGTAAAAGACCCGAAGACTGGCATGAAACTGAATGCCACGGTCAAGGAGTCGGACGAACGGCCTGGCAACCCGGTGAATGTATTCGTCTTCAAAGAATAGGTGCTGACGAGGAGATCCTGTCATGCCTGGGCCGACCATGAGCGGAGTGGATACTGCCATAGGGGAGGCTCCGTCCATGCACACCGTCGTATCCGAGGATCGCGTGCCGGTGGTTCTCACGATGAGGACCGCGTTCCCGGAACCTCCTTTCCGTTGCACCGTACACTCTGTCTATCCCTCCGCGGTGAATCTGATTGATGAGCTAGGCGGGCGTCTCTTCACTCTGCTGTCCGATGAAGCATTGGCGCCCCCCATGGCAGCGACTGTTCGATATGCGAACGGCGATGCTGTTCAGTTTGACACGCTGGGGCTGAAAAAGGGTGTTGCAGCGTATGCCGATCACACGACGCTGGTTTTCGACGGTGGGCTCTCGATTTCCTTCACAGGGGCACACCGGACAGATCCATCGGAGGAGACACCTCCAAATGGGCTCGTATGGGACTTGGATGCGGTGGTCGCTTGTGGCAGACAGTTGTCGGTTCTCCAGGAAGTGGCTGGCGCTGCGCTCCGATGGGAAGACTTGTCGCCCCATCGTTGTGATGGCGGGATGTTCGTGAGGCGGTTCAGAACCGGGGTTCTGGCATTGGCTGATGCCTTTGCCACCTCTTCCCGTGGGACAGCGACAGCGGTTGATGCGGCTATGAACCTTGTGGGTCTAGGGCCGGGGCTTACACCTGCAGGAGACGATTTCCTCTGTGGATTCTCCCTGGCGGCGTATGTCCGAACGAACGTGCCAAAGGATACACCACGTCATGTTCCCTTGAGTTTTGTAGAGGAATGGCTGAAACAACTGCTTGAGCAGGCGGGAGGGGATGTTCCACGAACCGGGGCGGTTTCTCTCTCGTTTCTACTCATGGCCCAACGTCGGCTTTTCTCCCGCGCTCTTGTCGGTTTGGCCAGAGCCTTCACCAGCGAAGAACCGGTTCGCATGAATCGATGCATGGAAGCGCTCATAGTTCTTGGCCGCCTGGGCCATAGCTCTGGTTACGATGCCGCTACTGGTTTTCTGTTTGGCCTTGAGCCAAACGCGCCATCGGTGGTGTGAAAGGGGGGTATATGCTGCATCGATTCTCGTACGTCGCGCCGGGGAGCCAGAAGGAACTGTTGGATCTTCTCACGACGGATCACGCGCATGCGAAGATTCTTGCTGGAGGCACCGACCTGCTGGTCAATATCCGCAGCGGTGTGGCGACGCCCGACATGGTTATCGACATCAAGAAGATCGCGGAGTACTCCGGCATAACCTGGAGCGACAGTGAAGGTCTGGTCTTGCGACCGGCGGTGACCATCAACGATGTGCTCTGTGATGCGTCGGTCCGGGACCATTTTCCGCTTCTCCAGGAATGCGGACACGATCTGGCATCCTACCAGATCCGCAATCGAGCGACCGTGATAGGGAATGTCGTGAACGCCTCGCCCTGTTCCGACATGGCACCGGGACTCTTGTGTCTGGGCGCGCAGGTGATGATTGCCTCCAGCCGTGGGACCAGGGCTGTTCCTCTTGAGGAATTCTTCATCGGTGTCAAAGAAACAGCTCTCGCGCCGGATGAGCTCGTCGAACGAATCATCGTTCCGGTGCAAAGCAAAGGAGCTGTGGGCAAGTACAGGAAGCTGAAGCGGGTCAACGGGCACGATTTGGGAATCGTCGGCGTAGCGGTGGCTATCGTGGACGGACATGTGCGGATCGCTGTCAGCTCGGCCGCACCCACCCCTGTGGTGACGGAGGGATTGCCGCCGGACATCCATGTCGATGAAGCGGTGAAGATCACGATGAACATGATCCACCCTATCAGCGACATCAGATGCACGAAGGAATACCGGGAGTTCATGGTCGGCATGTTCGTACGGCGCTTGTTGGCGGAGGTGCGTGGATGAACGTCAAGCTGACAGTCAATAGTCAGGCGTATGAGCGGGACGTTGAGGAAAACCGCACGTTGCTGCGGTTCATACGTGAAGACCTTGGCCTGACCGGCACCAAAGAGGGGTGCGGCGCGGGTGAATGCGGCGCTTGTACCGTGTACATGAACGGCAAGACCGTCAATTCATGCATGGTTCTCGCAGTGGAGGCCGATGGTGCGGTCATCGAGACCATCGAAGGAGAAGCTGCGGACGGCATGCTGTCCGAACTACAGGAAGCCTTTGATCGGAACCATGCGGTGCAATGCGGTTTTTGCACCCCCGGTATGCTCATGTCCGCCAAGGAGCTTATCCACAATCATCCGAAACCCACGGTGGAACAGATCAAGGAAGGCCTGGAGGGCAATTTATGCCGTTGCACAGGATATCAGCAGATCATCGAGGCGGTGCTGGATGCCACCGGCCAGCTCACGAGAAAGGAGGGGCTGGAACATGCAGGGAACTAGCGATTCAACTCGGTTCACCCATATCGGGAAATCGACTCTGCGTTCCGAGGCGATTGAGAAGCTCACGGGTTCGGCGATGTATGTCAGCGACGTGTTGTTGCCTGGAATGCTGTATGCACAGGTGAAGAGGAGTCCTCACGCACGAGCGAGAATCAAGCATATCGATATCTCCAAGGCTGCAGCCCTGACAGGAGTGCAGGCAGTACTCACGGGGGCAGAACTGAACTACCGACTCGGTCTGTACATCGTGGACAAAAACATTCTGGCGAAAGGCGAGGTGCGACACTACGGTGAGGCTGTCGCAGCTGTAGCGGCGGATACATTGGAGATCGCACGGAAAGCCGTGGACCTCATCGATGTCGAATACGAGGTCCTGGATCCGGTGCTCAGCCACATGGATGCGTTGAAGGAAGGAGCTCCGCTCGTTCATCCGGATCTGGGAACATACGATTGTGTCAAGGCAGTGTTTACTCCTGTGCCCGGAACCAACATAGCCAACCTTTCAAAAACGCGAAAGGGAGACGTGGAAAAGGGATTTGACGAATCCGCGTGGATCATCGAACGGGAATATGACAATCCCTCGGTCCAGCATGTGCCCATGGAGACTCATGTGGCCATCGCCCAATGGGGGAAGAACGACAACGTCACCGTCTGGTCCAGCGCGCAGTCTCCTTTCACCGTGCGGAGCCTTTTCTGCTATGCCTTCAAGCTTCCCTTGAACAAGGTGCGTGTGCTGGTTCCCCATGTGGGAGGTGGGTTCGGCGGGAAGGCAGGAATCCACCTTGAGCCCCTGGTGGCGTGCCTCTCCAGGAAAGCCGGAGGACGGCCGGTCAAGCTGCAGGCAAGCCGGGAAGAGGAGTTCACCCTTCTGCCATGCCGGAGCGCGCTTACCTATAGGATCAAGACAGGCGTTTCGGCTGAAGGCAAGATCCTGGCCCAACGGATGTGGATGTATTGGGATGCCGGTGCCTACGCAGATTATGCGGTCAATGTGACCCGGGCATCGGGGTATTCAGCCGCAGGTCCATACGAAATCCCCAATGCATGGGTCGATGCGTACACGGTGTATACCAACAAACCCTACGGCACCGCGTATCGCGGATTCGGTCATGTTGAATTTCATTGGGGAGTGGAGCGTCATATGGATCTCGTTGCCCGGGCCATCGGTATGGATCCTCTGGAGTTCAGGCTGAAGAACGCTCTGCGCCCTGGATCCGTCAGCCTGACCGGCGAGAAGATCACGGACCATACCGGCGATGCACTCACGTGCATCAGTGAGGTCGCAAAGGCCATCAATTACGGAAAACTGACGGAGGAGGAGAAGGAGCGGGAACGCAGGACCGGCCGCAGGATAGGCAAGGGTGTCGCAGCGTTGCACAAGGCTCCAGCCATGCCTCCATACACTGCGACTGCGGCGGTCATCAAGATGAACTCCGACGGAACCGTCATCGTCAACGTCGGATTGATGGAGATCGGACAGGGATCGACCACGGCCATCGCTCAAGTCGTGGCCGAACGATTGGGCTTCCGGCTGGATCAAGTCAAGGTGACTGTGGAGAAGGACACGGACCGGGATCCCTACGACTGGCAGACAGTGGCATCCAAGGGTCTCTTCATGACCGGCAATGCCTGCATCCTGGCCTGCGAGGACCTCCTGAAGAAGGCATACGAGCTGGCTGCTCAGGTGTTGTGTGCCTGCCCGGAGGACTTGTCCCATGATGCCGACAGGATCTACGTCTCGCACGACTCTTCCGAGATGGTTACGTGGGCCAAACTCTCCGTAGGGTATTCCTACCCGGAGGGGAGGGGTATCGGCGGACCCTTGATCGGAGTGGGGCAGTATATCGCCCAGGGATTGTCCAACCTCGACAAGGAGACCGGACAGGGGAATCCCGCCTTAAACTGGACCTACGGAGCACACGGCATCATTGTTGAGGTCGACGGTGTGACCGGGGAGTACAAGGTGCTGAAGGTTGCCTCCGCTTTTGACGTGGGCAAGGCGATCAACCCCGGGATGGTCCGAGGCCAGGCCATAGGAGGAATGATCCAGGGATTGGGCACGGCTATGTGCGAAGGGTACATCTATGACAAACAGGGTCATCTCCTGAACACCTCTTTCACGGACAACAAGATCCCCACCGCAAAGGACTTGCCCGAGGAGATTGAAACCATTGTGGTCGAGACTCCTCAGTTGGACGGACCCTATGGCGCGAGAGGGATTGGGGAGCATTCCATGATTTCTGTGGCACCTGCGTTGGGAAACGCCATTCAGGCCGCTGTCGGAGCGGATCTGACGCACATGCCCATGAGGTTCGAGGATGTATGGTGGGCCATGCGAAACAAGAAACCCATCGACAACTGGATAACCAAAAGGCCTGTGGGTTTCTGCCGGTCCGACCCGGCAGCACGTCGGCATGAACCAGATGCCACCATTGCGCCATGATGCCGAAAGGAGTAACGGGATTCGGTCGCTAAGGCAACGGGAGAAAAATCGATCTCCTAGGCTTACCGTCGGGGGACCGGGACTTGTGTCCCTTGCCGGTGATATCCTCTACCAGAACGATATCCCCAGGTCCGAATGTCCTGGATTCTCCGTCAGATGCTTGGATTTCTACAAAGCCCGCCAGCAGGACGATGTACTGTCTTCGAGGAGCGACATGCCAATCGAAATCGTAGGCTGGACCGTTCTCACGAAGAATCATTGACGTCACGGGAAGGGGTGTGGACATCCATCCCAAAGGACCGGATGGGGCAAGGCTCATCTCGATATCCTGATAATGGGACTCACCTGATTCATCAGCCCAGATGCGCGCGATATGCATACACACTTCCTTTGCCGATAGGAGGTATCCGGCATTCTTCTTGAAACGGTGTGTCCATAGTATGTGGGATTCACTGTGATATCGCAATGGTCCTGATGATCATTCCAGCAATGATGACGGCGACGGGTAGTGCTGTCCGTGTTCACCAGGTGGTGCAGTCGGTGACGGTCAGGGTCCAGCCGAAGTCTCCCACCGCCTGTCCTCCGTCATGTCCCACCAGGTCCACGGCCAAGACCCCGGGGATGCTCAGGGGAGGGTCCATGCAGGTCTGTATGGGGATCCTGCCACCCAAGGGAGTACTCCGGGTATGACAGATCCCATGGAGACGGTACCTCGTCCGCTCTCCAGCAAGGAGTCTCCCGATGGTGGGAGGGCTCATCTGCAGGAGCAGCTGCCATGTCTCGTCCTCGAGTGTGAGGTGCCTCGGTCTGAAGTCAGTCCCGAAGCCAGAAAGAGGGGTCATGGTGGTCGTGTGGTAGAGATAGGGGCTTGAACCGTTGTGGCGACATCGCAAAACGGCGTCCGGGTGCATCCAGACTGCTCGAAGACACAAGACTCGAACACCATGAGTCGGAAACGACCCCAAGCGCCGTGAAGCTCGTCGAGCCAGTCAGCGTACTTGAGTACCTGACAGCGAGGATCGGTCGCCTCACATCCGGAGCGCGATCTGCTGGATGAGATTGGAGTATTCGTGTTTGCACAAGTACATGCGCCCGCCGTTGTTTGCACAAACCGTCGTTGTTGCTAGACTTGTGGCATGACGGTAACACCGTAACGGTAACACCGTAACGGTAACACCGTAACGGTAACACCGTAACGGTAACACCGTAACGGTAACATGGTAACGCCTACAGCGTAGTGGAGGAATTGGCCATGCAGAGAAGCTCAAAGACTAGGAACCCGTTCATCACCACCGTTGCCGACGGCCCCGACTTTTGTGATAGGACTCGGGAGCTTGCAGAACTAGAGCGTCTCACTCAGGGTGGACAGAGCGTCGTTCTCAGCTCTCCTCGTCGCTACGGGAAGACGTCTCTTGTCTGTCACGCTCTTGAGTTCCTTCATGAGCAGGACTTCTTGACGGTCTATGCCGACTTCTTCTCAGTTCTCTCTGAGCAGGACTTTGTTACGAAATTGGCAAAAGCGGTCATCGCCGGCATTGGTCGCGGAGCAGCATCCTCAGGCAACTTTCAGAAACGTCTTGCAAACTTGTTCAAGAGTTTCACAGTGACGTTCACTGTACATCAGAATGAGATGAGCATCTCCGCCACCATGACGCCAGGGACATCGCCCGCAGCGGGACTTGATGATGTCATGGAGAGCCTCTTCAGCTACGTTCAGAAGAACAACCGGAAGGCCTGCTGCGTGTTCGACGAATTTCAGGAGATCAGCACGCTTCCGGAATCCAAAAGGATCGAGGGAACACTGCGTGAGCATATTCAGATGCAGAAGAACGTCTCGTTCGTCTACGTAGGCAGCCGCCGGCAACTGTTGCTTGACATGTTTGGCAAGAACCGGCCCTTCTATGGCAGCTCTGTCTCCATGACGCTCGACAAGATCAGCAGCGCCGATTTCGTTCCTTATATCGTTCGGAAGTTCTCCGAGACAGGCAAGACGTGCTCCTCTGCCCTGGCCTCTGTCATCTACGATCGTACTGCCGGGTATCCCATCTACGTCCAGCGGCTCGCATCACTTGCATGGAGTATGACAGATACTATCTGTGGTGAGGAGACTGTTGAGAGGGCGTGGAACTTGCTCCTGGATGAGAGCAAGGATTCGTTCGAGGCAACGTGGACACAACTCCCTCCTGTACGGCGGCGCCTGTTGACCAGCATCGCTCTTGAGCCAACCGCACAACCCCACGCTCATGAATACCTGCAACGATATCATTTGTCGGCTTCTGGCGTGGAGAATGCCATGGAGGCACTCAAGGTTCTGGAACTGATTGAGTATGGCAAGGAATGGCACCTCGTAGATCCCGTCATGGTCGCATGGATAACAGATGTGCGAGCGTATACGATTCAGACCGTGGCGCAGGAGCCAGAAGCAAAGAATTCACCATAGGTACCTAGCGTCTCGGTGCAGATCCGAGTTAGTGTTATGCCCCTGTTTTGGACGAATGCTTGCCACTTGTCCAGTCAGAAAGAGATCATCGTCATTACCGAAAACGCTGGCACGGCATGTACATCTTTTGGCACTCGTCGGATTCTGTTCATCCAGACCAAGAACAACGTATTCGACTTGATCCGCGTACCGAGGGGAGTCGGTGGAGTCCTAAGGCATTGTTGGAAATGGAGCATTGATGCGGTGGTGGAGATAGGGGGGCTCGAACCCCCGACCTCCTGCATGCCATGCAGGCGCTCTCCCAGCTGAGCTATATCCCCACGTCTTGGAAACGAACAGTGAAAGTATAGCGGGAAGGCCCTGAGTGTCAACCGGAGACGGCATGATTCGCGTTGCAGGCTGGTCGTGCTAGTATGAGTGCCTGACTGAAGACGTCTGAGAGGTGAGACATGCGGGCAGTGGTACAACGGGTGAGCAGTGCGTCGGTCGCCGTGGATGGCAAGCAGGTTGGGCATATTGGAGCAGGGTTGCTGGTGCTGTTGGGGGTAGCTCCCGACGACGGCCCCGATGACACTGCGTTCATGGTGCGCAAGTTAAGCGGCCTGCGCATCTTCGCAGACGCAGACGGTCTGATGAACCGCTCGGTGGCAGATATCAACGGGTCTTTTCTCGTCGTCAGTCAGTTCACGCTCTACGGAGACGTGGCTCGCGGCAACAGGCCCAGTTTCACCGGTGCGGCGGCGGGGGCGTATGCCGATGAGGTCTATCGGGACGTATCCACGGGACTGCGAAGCCGGGGATTCGACGTTCAGAACGGGGTTTTCGGGGCGCACATGGAGGTCAGCCTGGTGGGCGACGGCCCAGTCACTATCATCATCGAGACGGACAGCCGCAAGAAGTGAGCTCAGGAAGCGTGACAGCTCTGCACGTGAGAAGCCGGGGCGGTTGCCCCGGCTTCCTTCAATGCTGATACAACTAGATCTGGTGGATTAGCGCGATTCGTTGGCGTGAGCGACAGCTGTTTCCATGACGCCGAAGGCTTCTGTCAGCTGCTCGTCGCTGATCTCGAGCGAGACCAGCATACGGATGCAGTTGCCATAGATGCCCGAACCGGCCACGAATACGCCGTGGTGGAGACATTCCTTGATGATCTGGCCGTTCAGATGCGTCGCGGGTTCCCGGGTGGTGCGGTCCTTGACAAACTCGAGGGCCTGCATGGCACCTATGCCACGGACATCACCGATGATCTCATACTTTTCCTTCCACGCATCCCAGTGGCTGCGAATGAGCTTTCCAAGAGTGACAGCGCGGTCGAGCAGGTGCTCGTCCTCGATGATGTCGATGACTTCGCTGGCCGCGCGGCATGCAACAGGATTGCCGATGTAGGTGCCACCGAGGCTGCTGCCGGGCAGCTTGTCCATGATGTCTTTCCGGGCGATGACTGCTGACAGCGGCATGCCGGCTGCCAAGGATTTGGCTGTGCAGATGATGTCGGGGATGACGTTCCAGTTCTCGATGGAAAAGAACTTGCCGGTACGGCCGACGCCGGCCTGGATTTCGTCGGCGACGAGAAGGATGCCGTACTTCTTTGAGACCTCGCGCAGCATCTCGAGGAAACCATCAGTCGGGACGCGGAATCCACCCTCACCCTGAACGGGTTCGACGACAAAGCAGGCGACCGTTGAAGGGTCGACGTAGGTCATCAGCAGCTTCTCCCACTCGTCAACACGGATGGAGGGATGGTAGGGCGTGACAAACGGCATGCGATAGACGTCTGACGCGAAGGGGCCAAAGCCGCCCTTATAGGGCTTCGCCTTATGGGTCATGGTCATCGTGAGGAGCGTGCGTCCGTGGAAGGCACGGTCGAACACGACGACGCCGGTGCGGCCCGTGACGTGACGCGCAATCTTGACAGCGTTCTCGATAGCCTCGGCGCCGTTGTTGAACAGAGCTACCGATTTCTCGAAGTCACCAGGGGTGAGCTTGGCAAGCTTCTCACAAACGGTGAGGTACGGTTCGTACGGGACTGACGTGAAGTCCGTGTGCAGGAAGTGCTCCACCTGGTCCTTGATGGCCGCGGTAACGCGAGGATGCGAGTGGCCGACCGCCATGCAGCCCCAGCCGCCGGTAAGGTCGATGAAGGTGTTGCCGTCGACGTCGGTTACCAGTGCCCCATGTCCCTCAGCGATCCAGGCAGGCGACAGAGCGTCGCACATCGGTGCAGCGACGACCTTGGCCTCCCTCTTGGCAAGCTCGATGGATTTCGGTCCAGGGATTGCCGTCTTGAGTGATATGAACGTTCCCATGATAACCTCCCTTTCTCTCTCGACGAAAACGGCTTCATGCCTCGTGTTCTCGGGTACTCTCAGCATATGGAGATGGCGACCGTTGTCAACGAAGTCCGTACCGAAGTCCGGTCTCGGGGCCGTTTCTGAGCTTTTCGACCCTCTCCTTGCAGTGCGCGGGCGTTGTCTGTCTCCTGTTTCGGACTATCATTGGGTAGCCTCCGGCGTGCATTGTATGCCGGTCGAGCTGTTCTGGATCATGAATGAGGAGGCCTGGTCATGCTGGTACTCGGACACAGGGGGGAGCCTCGACTGGCTCCCGAGAACACGGTGGCTTCGTTCGCGCTTGTACGCGACGATCTGGACCATGGTGTCGACGGTGCCGAATGCGATGTTCAGATGACAAAGGACGGAGAATTGGTCGTCATCCATGACGAGAAGGTCGACCGGACCACAGACGGCCGTGGCTGGGTGAAGGATCTTACCCTGCAGGAGCTCCGCAAACTCGACGCTGGCGTTCGGTTTTCCGGACCACCGCACCATGAGCCGATTCCTACAATGCGGGAGGTCTTCGAGGTCTTCGACGGGACGCGGGCGACGCTCAACATCGAACTCAAGAATTCGGAGATCGCATACGAGGGGATGGAGGAACGCCTGCTGGAACTGGCACGCCAGTACTCGTTGCAGGTCGTCTACTCTTCGTTCAATGTTCAGAGCATGGGGATCATCCGGAAGCTGGATGCCAACGCGCGGACTGGACTGCTGTACGCACCGTGGCTGATCAAGGCTCCAGATGTGGTCGCAGCTGCTCGTGAGCAAGGCGCCAACGCGATCCATCCGTACGCTCTCAACACCCTTGCCGGGCTCATCCGTGAAGTACATGAGGCTGGTCTGGCGCTTGCGCCATGGCCTGTTGACCTGGGCGTGCTCGTGCGTCATTTTGCGGCCTCAGGGGTCGAGACCATCATCAGCAATGACCCGCGCATGGCGGCGGCTACGGCCGGAGGGAGGAAATGATGCTTGATCTGATTGTTCGCAACGCGAGGTTGTGTGCAGGTGGGCCGCTGATCGACATCGGCGTCCAAGACGGTCTGTTTGAGGGCGTTCAGCCCGGGTTGCGTGCGGATGCCCGTGAAACCATCGATGCTGCCGGATGCTTCGTGACGCCTCCATTTGTCGAGTCGCACGTCCACCTCGATACGACGCTCACGGCGGGCGAGCCCAGATGGAACGAGAGCGGTACGCTGTTCGAGGGGATCGAACGCTGGTCCGAACGGAAGGTGCTGCTGACCGAGGAGGACGTCATGCGTCGTGCCACGAAGGCGATCGAGTGGCAGGTTTCGCATGGCATCCTGCACATCCGATCGCATGTGGACATCTGTGATCCGAAGCTGACTGCTCTCCGGGCGCTGATCGAGGTCAGGCGCGTCATGGCGCCATTCGTCGACATTCAGCTGGTGGCGTTCCCGCAGGACGGCATTCTTGGGTTCGAGGGCGGAGCAGCGCTGCTCGAAGAGGCCCTCCGCCTTGGTGCAGATGCTGTCGGAGGGATCCCTCACTATGAACTGACACGTGAGGATGGTGTCGAGTCTCTGAAGATCATCTTTGCGCTGGCTGAGAAGTATGGCAAGCTGATCGATGTGCACTGTGACGAGATCGACGATGAGCAATCTCGCTTCGTCGAGGGCATGTCGGCTTTGGCTCTGCGTACGGGGATGCGTGACCGGGTTACCGCAAGCCACACAACCGCCATGCACAGCTACAACGGGGCGTATGCATCGAAACTCCTGAGATTCTGCGTAAGGAGCGGCATCAACTTCGTCGCCAACCCCTTGGTGAACATCCACCTGCAGGGACGTTTCGACACGTATCCCAAGCGACGCGGTCTGACGCGGGTCAAGGAAATGGCGGCCATGGGCATCAATGTCAGCCTTGGTCATGACGACATCCTCGACCCCTGGTATCCCATGGGGACTGGGAGCATGCTGGACGTGGCGCATATGGCAGTGCATGTCGCCCAGATGACCGGGCGGGAAGAGATGCGGTCCGTGTTTCACATGGTAACGGATGCTGGAGCTCGTACGCTGCACGTTCAGGATTCCTACAGCATCGAAGCCGGAAAGCCGGCAGACCTGGTCATCCTGGATGCTCTTGACGAGCTGGATGCCTTGCGGCGGCAGTCCGTGGCTCGATTCGTCCTGAGCAAGGGAAAGGTCGTCGCACGAACGACGCCGGCCGAAACCACCGTTCTCCTGGATGGCACTTCCCATCCGATCGACTACCTGCGGTAGCGAGAGGAACGATCACACAGGGACTGAATACGACGTGATTGTTGTCCTCGGTGGCCCAGCCGGCACGGGTCAGCAACCCCAGCGAGCACTGTCCCTAGAGGCCAAGCGATTGCTCGTATTGTGAGACAGTCATGACCTCCACTCCCATGGCGGCCATGTCTCTGAGATTGGACAACTGGATCTCGTCCGTCTGGGACGCCGTGGCATCCGAGAGTACGGTTGTTGCATAGTCCAGCGAGAGAGCGTCGTTTGCTGTCGCTCGTATGCAGTTGGGGGTCTGCACACCAGTGAGGATCAATCTATGGGTGCCAAGCCGGCGCAGGAGCGCGTCAAGGTCGGTCGCGAAGAATGCTGACCATCGGGTCTTGACGACGGTGAAATCCCAGGGGGCGGGCGCAAGCTGAGGCAATTCCTCTGCGCCAGGCGTTCCGGCAACCAGAAACCCTCCCATCTCTGCGAAGAGTACTCGCCGGCTTTGGTCGACGTCTATGCCCGTGGCCCGATGCCGGCGGATCACATGGATGATCGACTCGTTGGCGGACCGAGCTGCTTTCAGTGCTCGCTGCAGACCCGGTATCATGGCGGGCCCTCCCGCGACAAACAGTGGCGATGCCGGAGACAGGAAGTCCTGCTGCATATCGATGACAAGTAGTGCCACATCAGTAGTGTTCACTGGTTCCTCCTCGGCGGGCTGCAACCATGCGCCCAGTATATGCGTTTTTGCTCGTCACTCCACGTGAGGATGATGCATCCTTGCAGTTTTCCGTTGTGCAACTATAATTCGCTTACCGAAGAAAAGACCGAAGGAGGTGCTGCTGATGAGTGCCCCTTCCGGGGCCCTGACTTCTCTCGAGGATCTGCTGCCGACACTAGGTCGTTGGCGGAAGATGGTCGTCTCGATAGTGGTCCATGATGCGGTCGCGCATGCCATACGCATAGTTGCGGATTCGTTGCGCCTGGACGTGGAACTGATTGCCCTTGATGAGGACTGAGGCTGCAAGGGCGACGACGATGACGTAGTCTGGGTACCATGGTTTGTGGAGAACAATCCAGATGGCGGCAGGGACGGCCCCGACTGCCGCAATGAACGGAGCGAAGTGCACCTTGGCCTTGATACGGGGGACAAGCTTCCAGATGACGCCGGCGACGGCCGCAAAGGGGAGTGCCCACAGGACCGCTACCAGATACCCCTGCAGCAGAATTCCCAGAGTTGTTGCGACACCGCCTCCACCTCTGAACTGGAAGAAGACTGGCCAGTTGTGCCCGACGATGACGGCCATGAACGAGACAATGGGGACCCATGAGGGGAGTGACATGGAACGTAGAAAGAGGCTGAGCACATAGCCCTTCATGACGTCGAGCAGGCCGACAGTGAGGCCGTAGCCCCAACCGTACTGACGGACGCTTCCCGAAAGGCCGGGGTTGTCCTTTAGTCGAATATCCTCGTGCTTGACCAGGAAGCTGAGGACGAGGCCCCAGCAGACAGAGCCCCACAGGTACGATGCCACGACCAAAGCCCCGTACTTGAGCCAGATGTTCATCAGGATCCTCCCGACCGTACCTCGACGTCTGAATCCGTTGTCAGCGATCCGCTCGCACTCGCAGCCTCAGTCTAAATCAATGTTCCGGCTTGTAAAGCAGGCTCTTGCCGGTATACTCTTCTGCACGATGCTCTGCGCTTGTCCAGCGGTGATCATCGTTGTTTCTGGTGTTGCCTGTGATGCCACAGTTGTCGTGGAGGTTGTATGGGTTTCTGGACTGTTTTTGCTATAGCGGTGGGGCTTTCGATGGACGCGTTCGCTGTTTCCGTGGCGAACGGGTGCCGCATAAAGCGGTTGACTCTGCGCGATGCGTTGCGGCCAGGCTGGTGGTTTGGTGGGTTTCAGGTGCTCATGCCCGTGCTGGGCTGGTTTGGGGGCCTCGCGCTCAGAGACCTTATCCAGGACTTCAGCCACTGGGTTGCGTTCGGTCTCCTCGTTTTCGTTGGCGGCAAGATGCTTGTCGAAGCCGTGCGTGGTAGAGAACATGAGGACGAGTGCCGGGAAGAGAGGCGCAGCACGCGCGACATGCTTGTCCTTGCGATAGCCACAAGTATCGATGCGTTGGCGGTTGGGCTGAGTCTGTCGGTCCTGCGAGTGTCGATCTGGTGGCCGGCCCTGCTTATCGGGCTTGTGACATTCACGTTCTCGCTGGCAGGAACTCTCCTGGGTGGCGGCATCGGAAAGCTGGTCAAGGACAAGGCTGAGATTCTGGGGGGCCTTGTCCTTATTGGCATTGGGATCAAGATATTGCTGCAGGGATTGCACTAGGGCGGACTGCTGCGGAGGTAACGGAGGCTTGCACATGGCACACACGTTGTTCAATGATGAGGTCAAGTATCACATCCGGTTGAAGCAGGGCGATGTTGGCAGGTATGTCCTGTTGCCCGGCGATCCCGGTCGCTGTGAAGTCATCGCCAAGTGGTTCGACAATCCGGTGAAGGTTGCGCAGAACAGGGAGTATGTCACATACACGGGAACGCTCCTGGGCGAGAAAGTCTCTGTGACGTCGACCGGAATCGGAGGCCCTTCGACCGCGATTGCAGTCGAAGAACTCGCGATGATTGGTGCGGAGACCTTCATACGGGTCGGAACGTCGGGAGCAATGCAGCCCGGTATCGGCATCGGAGATCTGGCGATCGTTACGGCCGCGATCCGCGACGAAGGGACGACCAGACAGTACATGCCCATCGAATTCCCGGCAGTGGCCAACATCGACGTGACTCTGGCACTCAGAGCGGCTGCGGAACAACTGCATCTTACCTTCCACCTGGGTGTGTCTCAGTCGAAAGACTCGTTCTACGGCGAGGTTGAGCCTGATCGCCAGCCACTTGCAGAGCAGTTGAACGCACGTCGCAAGGCGTGGATCGCTGGCGGGGCAGTGTGCTCGGAGATGGAGGCAGCCACGGTGTTTGTGGTATCGAGCATTCTTCACAAGCGTGCCGGAGGCGTCATGCTCATCGTCGACAGCCAGTTTGCAGAGGGTGGAAACGAGCCCCATCATCTGATGCTGGACAGACTCATATCAACCGGGGTCGAGGCCATCAAGCTGCTGATCGAACAGGACCGTGCCGCAAGTCGCTGAGTGACATTTTTGTGCGAGAACCGCGGGCCCCGGCATCAGCCGGGGCCCGTTTCGACGTTGGAACACTTGCCTCGTATCTCCCGAGTCGCTATGATGTATGCAGTAGTTTATTGTTGTGGAGAGTACGCCCATGTATCTTCTGGTGATCATCACAAGACAGGAGGACAAGACCTACGATTTCCTGAAGTTGCTCCCGACAGTCGGTGTGCGCGGAGCGACGGTTATCGAGGGTCGAGGAATGGGCAGGATCCTGCGTGACCGCGAGACCATTTTTACGTCGATCGAACAGATTCTCAGTGCAAGCATCGACCTCACGGACAACGTCGTCATCCTCTCTCTTGTCCAGGGCGGAGAAGTCCTGACGAGCGTGCGCAGACTTGCGCGACAGGTCTTCGGGGATTTTGCCCGTCCGAATACGGGAGTTCTATTCGTGCTGCCGGTCGCGGACGCCGAAGGTCTTGCGACAGGGCCAGACCTGACGCTCCCAGGCACGGCTCACAAGGATGCGAACGTCTGATGCCAGCGCGCCCGACGTCCCGGTGCTTTGCAGCGTCGCAGACAAGGAAATGACGTTGAACTCCACGATGAAGGGACAGAAGTGACGTGACCCTCGCTTACTATGGCTTCGTCCTGGCTGCGCTTTCTCTGCAGCTGCTCATGGGTGCCAACGACGGAGGAACGCTACTTGGGTCGATCGTGGCGACCAACATTATACGTCCAGCGTGGGCAATCCTTCTCCTGTTCGTCTCTATTGTCGTCGCGCCTCTTGTCATTGGAACGGCTGTTGTCACGACGCTCGGCAATCGTATCGTGCCCCTCTCTTCGATCCGGATGGAGATGCTCTACGGGACGGTCGCTGCAACGGTGCTGTGGGTGTGGCTTGCACAACGGTTGCGGTCTCCCGTCAGCATCTCGTACACGTTCGTTGGCGCGCTGGTGGGCTCTGCGCTGGCGGCCGACTTGAGTGGCAGCCTTCATCGGCAATACGTCATCCAGATCCTCGGCGGGATGATCTTGGCTATCCTGGCAGGTTTTGTGCTCGGCTATGTGCTCGTCAAGGTGGTCAACGTCGTCGGCTCCCGGGCGACGCCGCGGGCCAATCGTCTGTTCAAGTTGCTCCAGGTGTTCTCCTCGGTCGGGCTTGTGTTGGGGTATGGAGCCAATGATGCCGCCAAGACCCTGAGTCTCCTGTACATGGCCTCCGTAGTTCTCGGCCGGGTGTCGAGGCAGGCGACTATCGCACATACGACGCTGCTTGGCATCGTGTTCATCGTGGGCACGCTCTTCCTGGGCGGCGGGTTCGCTCAGACCAGCGGGTTTCGACTCATGAAATCGAGCCCGAAGACAGTTTTCCTTGCGCAGGGAGTGACCGCAGCTCTTACTCTCGTTTTCGCTCGACTTGGCATACCCGTCAGCAGCACTGAGTCATTGAACATGGCGCTGGTCGGAACCGGTGCTGGTGAGCGTCCTGGGTGTGTGCGGTGGAACGTCGTGACACATCTCGTGCTTGGCTGGGTCGTAACCATACCTGCTTCCATCGGTCTGTCATGGGTTATTACTGCAGCTCTACTGCGTTTGTTCCGCTGAGCTGAAAGGAGTTTCTGTCATGCGTATATGGGATCAGATGTTCAAGAAGGGCAACGAGTTCCAGACACTCCTGGTGGAACAGGCGACACTGGCGCATGAGGGCATGAAAGTCCTCTATGAGTTCCTTGGGATCGCGTCCGACGTCCAGGATGCGGGGGAGAAGAGACACAACATGCGCCTTAGGCTGAAGAAGACCGAAGAATCGGGCGACAAGGCTCGCCGGGAGCTTATCAGCGCTATCAATAGTAGTCTGGTCACACCACTCGAACGACAGGACCTGTTCAACTTGAGCAATGTCCTGGACAACATCCTGGACTATGCTCTCAATACGGTGGACGAGATGATCATCTATCAGGTCTATCCCGACTTCTACCTGACGAAGATGGTCGAGAAGCTGATGCGTGGCGTCAGCTATCTCAAAGGAGCAGTAGAGGAGCTTTTCCGCAACAAGCAGGTATCGAACAACAGTATTGTGACGGCCAAGTCCGTGGAGAACGAGATTGAAGAGACGTATCACGAGGCGCTGGCATCACTGTTCTCCGGACAGGATTTCAAGTATATGTTCAAGATGCGGGAGGTGCTGAGGCATATCAGCAATGCTGCCGACAGGATTGCGGACGCCGCGGACATCATGGGCAACATCATCATTAAGGACATGTAGCGGCCCTGACGTCCACATACGAACAGATGCCCCCGAAGATCAACTCCGGGGGCATCGCAATTGATGGAAAGGACGAGGGCGGTCAGCCGCCTCCCAGGAACGGGATGATGAAGACCGTATCTTCCTCGTGCAGTTCGGTGTCGTAGGGCATCCGCTGTCCGTTGACAAGCACGAAGCCTGCACGGTCGCGGTCGATGCCCAATGCTGCAAGCAGGCCGGCAACATCTGTTCCGGTCGGCACCTGCACATCGTGCAGGTCTCCGACCTGATCGGCGACAATGGCATGCAGTTTCAGCCTTATATGCATCCAGCTCCCTCAGCAGTCGTAATAGAGCTCGAATTCCTTGGGATGAGGCAGGCGGCGGAGTGCTTCTGCTTCGTTCTTCTCCTTGTAGGAGCAGAACGCTTCTACAAATGTAGGAGGGAAAACGCCGTCTCGTGTCAGGAAGTCGCTGCCACGTCTCAGGGCTGCGAACGCCTCGGAAAGCGAGGTCGGAAGCACCGGAATCCTGCGGACAGTCTTCTCGGGCAGTTTTTCAATGTCCCCGGTGTATGGACCGAGGTGAAGTACTGTCGGGTCTGTTTTGTTCTCGATGCCGTCGAGTCCGGCAAGAAGCATTGCGCTAATGGCGAGGTAGACGTTGGTTGTGGCATCCGGGGGACGGAACTCGATGCGCTTTTCTGCCGCCGTATCCGCATAGATGGGGATGCGAACCGCCGCGGTGCGGTTGCCCAGCGAGAAGAACGCCCGGATGGGGGCCTCGAAGCCTGGAACGAGCCTCTTGTAGCTTATCGTAGATGGGTTTGTGATGCCGAGAAGGGCCGACGCATTGCTGAGAATGCCGCCAATGTAGTGAACGGCGAGGGGCGAGAGGTCATAGGGTTCTCCACCCTTCTCGTAGAAGGTGGGTTGCCCCTTCTTGGTCAGATACTGATGGAAGTGCATTCCTGTTCCGGCCTGGCCGGCAATTGGTTTGGGCATGAAAGTTGCGGTCATTCCCATCTGGCGGGCAAGGTTCTTGGCGAAGTACTTGATCTTCTGCGACGCGTCGCCCATAGCGCGCGGCGTACAAGGCATGACCTCAAGCTCGATCTGGCCGGTCTCCCCAGCCTCATGATGGTGATAGCGGATGGTTACCCCGACGTTTTCCAGCATCTGAACGAGCGTGCTTCGATAGTCGAAGAGCCGGTCAAGTGGTTGCTCTGCATGGTATCCTCGCCCGTGGCGGATCGCGTAGCCCTGGAGCTGTGAGTTGTCGAGCGATACGGTACTCCCAGTCTCTGCGCTCTCGATCGAGAAGAACGAGGTGGCTTCGGAGGACTTGAAATCCACAGTCTGGAAGACGTAGAACTCGAACTCGGGGGCAAACCAGGCCGCATCGGCATATCCTTTAGACTTCAGCAAGGCCTCAGCCTGTTCCGCGATAAACCGAGGGTCGAGAGCAAAGCGTCGATGGGTGTGGGGCTCAAGGATGTCACAGAAGACCGCGACAGTAGGGACTTTGGCAAATGGGTCCACGAACGCCGTCGACAGGTCCAGACGCAGGAGCATGTCGCTACGCTCAACCGACGCGAATCCGGGAATACTGGAACCGTCGAATGCCACCCCCTGAGTCAGGAACCCCTCGTCAACACGGGACAGGGGAACCGTCACATGATGCAGGCCGCCGAACAGGTCCGTGAATTTCAGGTCGACCTGGGCAATCTCGCGTTCTCTCGCATAGTTCAGAAACTCCTGAAGAGTCTTCATGCCCCTACCTCCAGATGAACTGCCGGCTGGACTTCGTCTGCGGCGTCGTACTACCGCGCCATGAGGTGCGCTGCTATCGTATTCTGTCTGGCCACCAGAGCCCGGACGTCAATGCTCGTGAACTGGCCGTTCTCGATGAGAACCTTGCCGTTGACCATGTTGAGACTGACCTGCTTGGCGTCACACATGACCGGTGCTGTGAAGGGGTCGTGCAGGCCGCCGGCGAACTCGAGCGTGTCGAGATCCCACATGATCAGATCGGCCGCTTTCCCGACCTCGATGCTGCCGATGTCCGAGTCCATGCGCAAGACGTGGGCGCCGCCCATGCTGGCCATGGCCAGAGCCTCGCGCGATGTCAGTGCGTCGGCTCCGTATTTCACGCGCTGGAGCAGTGTCGCCAGGCGCACCTCACCGATGAACGAATTGGTGTCGTTGCTGGCACTGCCGTCAACGCCGATGCCGATGCGCATGTTTGTCTGCTTCATGACAGTCACGGGAGCGATGCCGGAGCCGAGGCGCATGTTGCTGGCCGGGCAATGGGCCATGCCGCACTCGTGCTCGGACAGCTTGCGGATGTCGGCATCGGACGCCCAGACGATATGGGCAAACCAGGAGCGAGGCGTGAGCCAGTTGACCTCCTCCATGTAGTCGATTGGACGGAAACCAAACGTCTGCAGACAGAATTCTTCTTCATCCTGCGTTTCGGCTAGATGAGTATGGATGAGCACATCCTCTCTCTCTGCCAGAGCCGCCGTCTGCTTCATCAGGTTCGTGGTGACCGAGAACGGGGAGCACGGGGCAAGAGCTATGCGGGTCATCGCATACCGACCGCGGTCGTGGTACTGGTGGATGACGCGTTCGGACTCCACCAGAATCTCCTCATCCGTCTGTACCATACTGTCCGGAGGGAGTCCCCCATCCTTCTTGCTCAGCGACATACTGCCGCGCGTGGGATGAAACCGCACGCCGACGTCGCGAGCTGCGCGTATCTCAGCGTCGATGATCGCATTGTTGCCGTATGGATACAGATAGAGATGGTCGGTAGTCGTCGTTACACCAGTCTTCAGCATCTCACAGATGCCAACCTGAGCACTTGTGTAGACGGCCTCCTCGTCGATGTACTTCCAGTGTTCATAGAGGAACGTCAGCCAGTCGAACAGCTTGGCATGTTCGACTTGGGGAACGTTCCGAAATAACGTCTGGTAGAGGTGATGGTGGGTGTTGACGAAACCCGGCATCATCAGCATGTGTGTACCCGAGATGACGCGGTCCGCAGGGCTATTGAGGACTGGTGCCCCAGTGCCAATGGCCGTGATGACGTTGTCGTCGACAACAACATATGCATCCCTGAGTTCCTGCCGAAGTACATTGCCTGTCATCAGGAAAGCGATGTCTGCAATAAGTGTTCGCATGAGCAACCTCCGCTCGTTCCTTCCCATTGTACCGCCATTGAGGCCGTAATCAACGCGTAGCCCGCTTGCTTTCATTGCTACAGCATCTTGCTATAATCGAGGCGGATCACGTTGCCATGACAGAATAGGAGGTCGCATGAAGCACATCGTCGTAAGGCCCGAGAGGTGCACAGGATGCCGTTTGTGTCAGCTCACGTGCTCGGCTCAAAACTTCAAGCTCAACACGCACAAGTCTGCTCGCATTGGGATCGTGCCTCGTTTCCCGGAGGGCTATTTTGAGGTTCATCTCTGCAACCAGTGTGGCGTCTGTCAGCCTGTGTGTCCAGTTGAGGCAATTTCTGTCGATGCAAACGGGGCCTATGTGATCGACGAGTCCACGTGCATCGACTGCGGGGCATGCGTGGACAGCTGCCCACAGCAAGCGATCTTCAGGTCACCCGCAAGTCTGCATCCCTACATGTGCAATCTTTGCGGAGCCTGTGTGGCAAACTGTGCAGCGCAAGCTCTGATCTGGGAGGAAGACCAATGATCAATGGCTATGGTGGCTCAATTCTGCGTGTCGACCTGACCACCAGGTCGGTCAGGCGAGAGCCCGTGACGCCCGAATTGGCTCACGATTGGCTCGGCGGTCGTGCATGGATCGCCAAGTATATGTACGATGAGCTTCCTGCAGGTGTGGATCCGCTCAGTCCTGCAAACAAAGTGTTTGTGGCGACGGGGCCTCTCTCGGGCACGTTGTGGCCTTCCAGTGCCAAGATCGTCTGGGGCACCAAGTCTCCGCTGACGGGAGGCTACATCGACAGCAATATGGGCGGCCTGATCATGGCGGAGCTCAAGTACGCAGGCTTGGACATGATCATTGTCGAGGGTGCCTCAGAGACCCCGGTGTACCTCTGGATCGACGACGAAAAGGTCGAGATACGTGACGCCTCCGGCTATTGGGGAAAGGGCTCCGTCGACACCGAGTACGCTCTGAAGCACGATCTCGGGGAGGACTTCCAGATTGCGACCATTGGCACTGCCGGCGAGAATCTGGTGAAGTTCGCATGCATCACACATGACGTGGGACGTCAGGCAGGCCGAGGGGGAACCGCGGCGGTCCTGGGGTCGAAGAAGCTCAAGGCGATCGCCGTGCGTGGAACAACACCAATCCCGGTCGCCAACATCGAGGGTCTGCAGAAGCACACGACCTCTGTCATCGACTACATGAAGAACAAGGCGTACTTCCCGACCTTCTCCAAATATGGCACGACGGATGTCACGGACTGGTGTGACAGCGTCGGCGTCATCCCTGTCAACAACTTCCAACATGCGCAGTATCCCAAGAAGGACCGCATCAATGGCAAGTACATGCGAGAGCAGATATATGTGCGCGACAAGGGCTGCTATGCGTGTCCTCTGGGCTGTTCCACCTACACATATTCGAAGAAGTACGATGTCTACGTCGAAGGCCCCGAGTACGAAACGATCGGCCTGATGGGCTCCAACCTCGGCATGGACAGCATTGAGGAAATCGCCGTGCTGAACGCCGATGTCGACAATCTTGGCATGGACTCTATCTCTTCTGGATCGGCGGTAGCTTTTGCCATGGAACTGTATCAACGGGGAATCCTGACAAAGGAAGATTTCGGTGGCTTGGAGATGACCTGGGGAAACGTGCATGCGGCACGCTCATTCCTGAGGCTTATCGCTTCTCGACAGGGGATCGGAGCGACGTTTGCAGAAGGAGCTCTTGCTGCTGCGCGCATCATCGGCAAGGATACCGAGAAATATGTTGTGCAGGTAAAGGGACTGGACTATTCCGCCTACGATACGCATGCTGCGCCGGCCATGATGCTCGCATACATGACCTCAGATATCGGAGCGCAGCACACGCGTGCGTGGGCCATTGTGCAGGACATCACCATGGGGCGCGGCACCACTGAAGGGAAGGGGCAGGTGGTTTATGATTTGCAGCACCTGCGTCCTCTCATGGAAGTGCTGGGCGTCTGCCGCTTCCCGTGGCTCGAGATAAAGGTCGACTGGGAAGACTACGTCACGGCCCTGAACCTGGTCACCGGACAGCACTACACGACGGAGGGGCTGTTCGCCTTCAGCGAGAAGGTGTGGAACCTGACGCGAGCGTTCTGGACCCGAGAGGTGGATGGGTTTGGACGTGCCTATGACCAACCGCCGGCCAAAATGTATGAGGAGATGCCCGATGGGCCGACCGCTGGTACCAAAGTGACGCAGGAGATGGTGGACCAGCTCCTTGACGGGTACTACCAGGCGTATCACTGGGACCAGAACGGACTGCCGACAGCCCAGAGGCTGCGTGAGATTGGTCTGAGCTATGTCGCAGACGACTTGGTGAAGCGAGGACGTATACCGGATTGAGACCTCATGTGAGGCTGGAAGCAGGAACGCCCAAGCTGATGCCTGGGCGTTTTCTGCGTTGCAGGTGCGCTTGGCTGACTCAGTTGCGCGCTACGGCACCGAAGAAGATCTGCCAGGCGAGAGCGGACTTGGCGACTAGCGAGAGCAGGACGTACACCCTCTCGCCGAAGATGTAGTCACGCCACTTCCCGACCTTCCGGTACTGCAGGACCATGTTGATGGCGAAGCAGTTGAAGAAGACGAAGATGGTTCCAAGGATGTAGTAGACGAAGGTCGGGATTGTCCCCGTCGCGCTGGCGGCAGCACTGAAGAAGTACATACAGATGACGACCCAGGGAACGAGGCCGATGATGGAACCGAAGATGAACGATGTCCAGTTAGTCCGGGCGGTCGTTTGATTATGTAGTTCCATCATGAGCCCGAACAGGTTCATTGCAGCGTTCAGACTGAACAGCATGATGGCGCTGGAAAGGTCATACATGCCGGACAGCTCGGCGATGATGACGATCATGACGGACGAGCTCAACGCATATTCGTACCATCGGATGTAGTTGATGCCACGCCGCAGGTTTGCCTTGTACCATTCAAACACGCCGGGCAGGATGGTCACGAAGTGGGCGATTGCCGACAGCAGCAAGAACACCGCAATTGCCGGACCAAGACGGAAGGTGCCAAGGGTTGCCGGAGTAGGGACGGGCATTCCTCCTGGCCCGCCCGCCTTGAGGTAGTTCGTCGTGATGGGGACTGTCAGACCTTTTCCCCAGCCAAAGATGATGATGAGAACTGCCTGGCCGAGGTGCAGAAGAGCCATGAGGATATTGTAGATGCGCAACCTGTTGAGGTCATACGATGAACCCTGTGATTCGTGTCTGTCTTCCGTCACTGCCTGCCTCCAAAAGTTAGAACTACTAATAATATGAGTATAGTGAATCACGCAATTGTTGTCAAGGGGGATGTGCAGGGAAGGTGCCACCGAGATGGTGCCGAAGGAGGGAATTGAACCCACACGGGTGTTACCCCGGCAGATTTTGAGTCTGCTGCGTCTGCCAGTTCCGCCACTTCGGCACGTGCCTATTATACGTGCGGGCCGAGAGCTGTCAAACTGGCGCTCACACGTCGGCAGGCTGGCATCGGCTCCTATGCAGAGTGGCCCAGATTTGTATAATGGCTGCATGGATGACATGCCGAAGCTCGCACAGACTATCGACGAGGTCGTGGCTGGGCGGACCGAGCTGTACGAGACCATCGTGCGCTACTACGAGGGATTCGTATTCTCGGTGGCCGTTCGGGTGACCTTCGACCGCGATCTGGCCTATGACGTGACGCAGGAGGCCTTCCTGAAGTTGTATGGAAGTCTCTCCAAGTTCCGGGGACAGTCCCGGCTGTCGTCGTACCTTTATCGCATTGCCACCAATGCCGGCATCGACGCTGCGCGCAAGCGGTCCCAGCACCCTGTGAGTTCCGGCAACGCTCAAGCCGACCTGCTGACGGTCGAGGCGCCGCAGACTGCCAGCGATGGTCCAGATGTGGAAGAGGTCAAGTCCGCTCTTCGAGCCGCCCTGCAGAAGGTCGATCCTGTGTTCAGAGCGGCTTTTGCCCTCGTCGACCTGGACGGCCTGAGCTATGAAGAAGCCGCTGTCCGGCTCGGAGTACCCGTAGGGACTGTCAAGAGCAGAATCTTTCGTGCCCGCGGTGAACTGCGTAAACTCCTTTCGGGAACCTTGGGACGTTGAGCGCGTCTTATGAATGGTGACAAGTGATGACACATGACATGAGAAAGGACAACGAGATCATGGGCGACAACGAACAGCCTCTTGAGCTGTCGGCGGAATTGCGCGGCGAAGTATCGGTGCTGTTTGCGCCGATGGATCGCTCACTGGCAAGTTCCGTGACTGCCGTCATCGGCTCGCGCCGCTCGCGCCGCCGCTTGCTTCAGGGCCTGTGGCTCGGATTCTCACCCGTCATGGCGGTCGCCATCGTAGTTGTGCTGTACGTTGGTGGTGCCGTCTTGCCGCGCAGGCTGCCGCTTGCGACATCCAAGGGAGCATTCATGCCTCCGAACACGGAGATTCGTGCTCAGGACACCCCACCCAATGAGCTTGTCGGCTCTGACAACATCAAGACTCTTGCCACTGCGTGCCGGGTGCCGTCCTTTCGCGTCGTCCTTGAGGGCAATGTCGCGCGCAGACAGCTCCTGGCAACGTGGCTGAGAGCCAGGCATGCTGACATTGCTCTTGAACTCGACGCTGCTGTCCAAGGACGCGAGGTCGCCTTGACGCTGGAGCCCGATGAGGTCCGGGGATTCGTCGCTCTAATGGCGCTTCATGGGTTCAGCGGACAGGAGCCCTCAGGTCTTCGTACGGTCGCGGGATTCTCACCCGAGTTCTGGACAACCAGCCTGGGCGCCCCATCGTTGTTCATCTGCATCATTCCATGAACACTTGGCGCTCATGCGCCCATTCGGCAATAGGGAGGCACCTATGATTCAGTCTGTGCGAGTACGTCGGTTTCTTGTGCTGATTCTCGTCGTCGCTATGGTGGCCATAGGGGTGAGCGGATGCGCGAAGCGCACCAGTGTCTCGCCGGAGCGCGACTTGGCGACGTCGGATGGTGTCATGGGCAAGGGCAACTCCGAAGGTGCCACTGGCACGGATTCTTCGGCCCCACCCTCAACCACGTCAGTCGATCAGCTGGCGACAGACCGCAAGATCATTTTCAACGCCAGCCTCAGCCTTGACGTCGTCGACGCGGAGAAGGCCTTGAGCGACTGTGAGATCCTCGTTGCCAAGTACGGCGGCTTCGTGGCACAGTCATCGCTTCAGAAGTCGGACACCCGGGTGCTCGCGACCGCGGTGCTGCGTGTGCCTGCGGCCAGAGTTACTGAGCTCATGAACGGGCTTGTGGGACTCGGCACCGTTACGAGCCGCAGCAGTGGTTCGGACGATGTCACATCACAGTACATCGACATCGAGGCGCGACTCAAGGTCCTTCGAGCAGAAGAAGAGCAGCTGGTAGGGTTCCTGAAGAAAGCCACGAACATCAAGGACATGCTTGCAGTTCAGGAACAGCTGCGTTCGGTTCGCACGCAGATCGAGCAGTACGAGGGGCAGCAGCGCTACATGGACAATGCGACGTCGCTTGCCACGGTCACCGCTCAGCTCGTACAGACGACCGAAGCGTTCGTTGCGCCTCGAGGTTTTGGATCGGCGTTTGCCCAATCCCTCGCCCGGTTTGGACACGGACTGGCTGCCTTCTGGACGTGGTTCGGCGGCTCAGCTGTCTTCATTGCTTTCTATGGGCTTCTCATCTGGGCACTGGCATGGATTGTCCTCAGACTCGTGAAGCGCCATTCGCGCAAGAGTCTGCCACCGCAGAACTGACGGAAACGACAGACCACCGTACGATGGGCCGAGGCTCCAGGGCCTCGGCTCTCTGCATGCCCTCTCCGCACCCGTGAGAGAGCGTCTCCAGGAGAGGCCTTACGTCGAACCAGAAGTATGAATCTTGCGTGCAGACTCAAGCGACCTATAGTTAAAGCATGGCTAAGAGGAATCTCTTCGGAACGGACGGCGTGCGGGGTGTCGTGAACACCCAAATCACGTCCAAGCTTGCCTTATCTCTGGGAGCGGCTGCATCGATCTACTTCGACGGACACTCTGCCCAGCAGACAAAACGCACCATTGCTATCGCATGGGACCCACGTGTCTCGTCGGAGATGCTTGCCGCGGCGCTTGGTGCCGGCTTCATGGAGGCGGGGGTGTCCGTAGACTACCTGGGCGTACTGCCGACACCGGGACTCGCGCTCATTCTGGCTCGCGAGACAAGGTACATGGCGGGTGCCATGATCTCTGCGTCACACAATCCTCCGGAGTACAACGGGATCAAGTTCTTCGGCCCTGGCGGTCATAAGTTGGCAGACGCGGACGAGGAGGCGATCGAAGGGAACCTTGGTCTCGTCGAACTCGGCAATCCTTCAAGAGTGCATGGCGACGAAGTGGGTGGCGCCCATAGAGTCGAGAATGCGCGCGAGGAATACATGGCCTTGGTGCGGCAGAATAATCCAGGGCTCTCACTCAAGGGGATCACGATCGTGGTGGACGGTGCTCACGGGGCAACAAGCTATACGACACCGACGTTGCTGCGACAGCTCGGTGCGCAGGTGATCGAGATGAATACGGACCAGGACGGCAAGCTTATCAACAAGGACTGTGGGTCCACACATCCTGGCGCCGTGGGCGCGAGGGTGGTGGCCGAGAAGGCGGATCTGGGCGTTGCCCACGACGGCGACGGCGACCGGGTCATCATGGTCGACCACAACGGGCGCCGCGTTTCCGGGGACGTCATGCTGTACATTCTGGCTCTGGGATTGGCTGGAGAGGGCCGGCTCACCGGAAACACGGTCGTCGGAACAGTTCTGACCAACCTTGGTCTGGAGAAGGCACTGGAATCTCATGGGGTCAGGCTCGAACGGACAAGCGTTGGAGACCGCTACATTCTGGACCGCCTGAACGAGGGTGGGTTCGTGCTAGGCGGCGAGGAGTCGGGACACATCATCAACATGTACCAGAACGTGACGGGCGATGGCCTGGCGACCACCCTGGCAGTGCTGGGATATCTTGCCAGGACCGGGCGCGACCTGTCCGCAATTGTCGACGAGGTCGAGCTCTATCCTCAGATTGCCGAGAATGTCAGGGTGAAAGACACGTCCATTGCTTCACGCCCAGAGTTCATGGCTGCGGTCGAAGCGGCGCGCATCGAGCTGGGCAATGCTGCCAGACTTGTCGTGCGGCCTTCTGGGACAGAACCCCTGGTGCGCATTTTTCTGGAGGGTAAGGATACTGAGCGTCTGATGGCGCTGGCAGACCGGCTGAAGCGTGTCCTGTTGTCAGCTGGTCAGCAAGGAGAGGAGTGACATGTGTGGGATCATCGGATACGTTGGACCGCGTAAGGTAGTTCCCGTCATCATTGAGGGCCTACGCAAGCTCGAGTATCGAGGGTACGACTCGGCGGGGATGGCCATTCTGGAGCAGGGGGAGCTGGTCGTCGTCAAGAAGCGTGGCAAGCTCAAGGCTCTCGAGGAGGCCATCAAGGGGAACGAGTATACAGCCACCACCGGAATGGGACACACACGATGGGCGACCCACGGCAAGGTTGAGGACAGGAATGCTCATCCGCACGTGGACTGCAAGGGCGCGATCGCTGTCATCCACAACGGTATCATCGAGAATTACCAGGTACTCCGAGATGATCTGATCCGGAAGGGGCACATCTTCGTGTCCGAGACCGACACCGAGGTTATCTCTCATCTTATCGAGGAGCAGATCGACGCGGGCGCAGACCTGCTCGAGGCAGCGCGGAAGACTGCGTTGCAGCTTGATGGAGCCTTCGCGTTCCTCGTTCTGGCCAAAGTGTTCCCTGGTCGTATCGTGGCAATCCGCAAGTTGTCTCCCCTGGTACTCGGGGTTGGCGATGGGGAGATGATTCTCGGTTCAGATACCCCGGCACTCCTGGAATACACGCACCGGATCATCCCGTTGCACGATGGGGATGTCGTCGAAATCAATGACAGGGGATATGCCTTCTTCTCGCTTGATGACGGGCGCCCTCTCGATCGGACGCCCATGACCGTTCAGTGGAGTGCCTCCGCCGCAGAGAAGCAAGGCTACAAGCATTTCATGTTGAAGGAAATCAATGAACAGCCGGTCGTCATCAGAGATACACTGTACGGCCGCATCGATATCGACAGTGGACACGTCGAGCTCGAGGAGTTCCAAAGCCAGCCCGTTCCCGACCGTATCTCGATTGTGGCGGCGGGGACGTCGTACCATGCCGCGCGCGTAGGCAAGTACCTTCTGGAAGAATTGGCACGCATCCCCACCGAGGTGAGCTTTAGTAGTGAATATCGCTACCAGCGACCCATTGTTCGTCCAGGGACGATGGGGATTGCTGTCACGCAGTCAGGAGAAACGATTGACACGCTCGCTGCGCTTCGGCTTCAACGGAACCTTGGTGCCAGGGTTGTGGCCATTACAAATCGACCGGAGAGCACCGTTTCGCGCGAGTCAGATGTGACGTTCGTTACTCAGGCGGGTCTCGAGATCGGCGTTGCAGCCACGAAGTCGTTCATGGCCCAGCTCATCGCTTTCTATCTCATAGCTCTCAATTTCGGACAGCGCAACGGTACGCTCGATCCGGAGACATCGGCACACTATGCGTCGCAGTTGTCCAGTCTCAGCCAGAAGTGTGAGCAGGTCCTCGACTATGCTGGCATCATGGAGACGATCGCTCGCAAGTTCTACAAAGTCCACGACATGATCTATGTTGGGCGCGGCGTCAACTACCCCATTGCATTGGAGGGCGCGCTCAAGATGAAGGAGATCAGCTACATCCACGCTGAGGGATACGCCGCAGGAGAACTCAAGCATGGCCCGATCGCCTTGCTGGACCAGGATGTTCCCGTGGTGGGCATCCTTCCCCAGGGGGCGCTGTACGAGAAGATCTACTCGAATCTGCAGGAGTCCATCGCGCGCGATTCACCCCTCGTGGTCTTGGCCGACAAGAAGGACAAGAGAGCACAGGACATCGCCACGGACTTCATCCCGATGCCGTCGGTCGAAGAGTTGTTCTCCCCGGTCGTCTATTCATTGCCGCTCCAGCTTCTGGCGTACTACACGGCAGATGGCAAGGGTCTGGACGTGGACCAGCCACGGAATCTGGCAAAAAGCGTGACAGTGGAATAGCTGAGCTCTGAGACCCGTTTTGTGAGGCGCTGAGCCAAAGGCCGACCTTGTACAGGGTCGGCCTTTCTGCTATACTTGCCGACGTGCGCGCCCGTGGCCCAACTGGATAAGGCGATGGCCTCCGGAGCCGTAGATTACAGGTTCAAATCCTGTCGGGCGCACCAGACTTGATGTCTTTTCAACCCCTCGCGGCAATCTCACGCCGTTCATCTGCTCTCACGAAGCTCTGTTGTTGACAGCAAATCTATCGCTTCTGGAGTTGTCGACCCGGGATCGACGTAGCTGTCGACTGGACCTTGTGGACTGAGAAGCCCCGGACACTTGCCCGGGGTCTTTTGCGTGTATAATGAGGGCCGTTACTGTCGTGGCATCCAAGGAGTAGTCGTGAAGAAGCTCGTCATAGCAGAGAAGCCGAGTGTGGCGGAGCAACTTGCAGCTGTCATCGACCACTGCAAGAAGAGCCGTGAGTATTACGAAGGCGAACACTACATAGTATCGTGGGCGGTGGGCCACCTTGTTGGATTGGCAGAGCCCGAAGACTACGACAAGAAGTACAAACAATGGTTGTTGTCCTACCTGCCGATCATCCCTGAGGCGTTCAAGTTCTCCGTTCTTGAGGGAGCCGAGGAGCGTTTCAACGCACTCAAGAAGCTCATCGCCTCCAAAGAAGTGGACGAAGTCATCAACGCCTGCGATGCAGGTCGCGAGGGTGAGTTGATTTTCCGCAACATCTATGTGCAGGCGGGAGGAACAAAGCCTTCGTCACGCCTGTGGCTGTCCTCCTACACTGACGAGAGTATCCGTGATGGATTCAAGCACATCCGTCCCGAATCTGCATATGATGACCTGGGGAGGGCGGCACTGGCGCGTTCTGAGGCAGACTGGCTGGTTGGCATCAACGCTACCCGGGGGCTGACGAGGCGCAACGGCTCGCTTGTTACGGTGGGGCGTGTGCAGACACCAGTTCTGGCACTCATCGCGAAGCGTGAGAAGGAAGTCCAGGCATTCATTCCCGTGCCCTATTTCGAGGTCGATGCCCAGTTCAAGGTCGTGCCGCATGGTGAGCCGACCTATGCAGGACTATGGCATCGGGGATCCGAGAGCAGACTCGCCGACCAGGCAGCCGCTGAAGCCATTGCCACGAAGTGCTCAGGGCACAGAGGGGTGGTCGCGTCGGTTGCCCAGAAAGAAAACCGGATGCAGGTACCCTATCTGTATGATCTTGGACTGCTGCAGCGCGAGGCAAATGGCCTGAACGGCTTGAGTGCGAGCCGTACACTGAAGGCAGCACAGTCTCTTTACGAAGCGAAGCGCGCCATCACGTACCCGAGAACCGACAGCAAGTATCTGCCCAAAGCGCTTCGCAAGGAAGTTGTCACGGTACTTGGCGACCTGGGGATTGGGGAATACGCGCCGTACGTGCAACACGTGCAGCGCGAGGGCTGGAAGATGCGGTCCTTCGTGTTCAACGACGAGAAAGTCAGCGATCACTACGCCATCATTCCGACTGGCACGCGGCTGGACCGAAGCAGTCTCTCTCATGACGAGAGCGTGGTCTATGACCTGGTTGTACGACGGTTCCTCGAACAGTTCTACCCTGAAGCTGTTCTGATGCTCACTCGCGTCGAGACTGTCGTTGAAGGCGAAACATTCGGCAGTGACGGAAGAGTCGTCAAGACCTCTGGATGGCTGGAGGTCGCCCCACGTGAGGCTGACAGCAAGGACTTGCCGGACCTCAAGGAGAAGCTGAGCGTCCAGGCGTTCAGGGTTGAGAGCGAACGCAAGCTGACCAAGGCTCCGCCACGGTTCACGGACGCGTCGATTATCGCTGCCATGGAGACGGCGGGCAAGCTGGTCGATGACGAGGAACTGGCTGAGGCAATGAAAGAGCGTGGCCTGGGGACTCCTGCCACACGTGCGGAGATCATTGAGAAGCTTATCCGGACCGGCGTTGTCGAGCGGAAAGCGCGGAGCCTGGTCGCCACAAGGCGTGGTGTTGACCTGATCGACCTCCTTGAGGCGATCCAGTTGTCGGATCTTGTGGCCCCAGACCTTACCGGTGACTGGGAAATGAGTCTGCGCAAGATAGAGAAGGGGTCATTGGACAACGTGGAATTCCTGGAGCGTATCGAGGGATTCACACGGCAGATGATCGAGAAGATCAAGGGGTACGAAGCTCCCACGCAGATCGGCATCGAGTCGGCGGAACCACTGGGTGTGTGCCCCATCTGCGGCGGCAACGTGCTTGAGCGTCCGGCATCGTATGTCTGCGAACACCACGGCCGCAAGAAGACGGACTGCAAGTTCAGCATTCCGAAGATGATTCTCAGACGTTCTATCAGTCGCGAAGAGGCCTTGCAGCTTATGACCGACAAGAGGACGGACATGCTCGACGGATTCGTGAGCAGGCGCGGGTTCAAGTTCAGTGCGCGACTCCTACTCAGGCCCGACAACAAGCTGGAGTGGGAGTTTGCTGAGGGATCGGGTGGCAGTTCTGCGGCGACCGAACCTGTCGTGAATGAGGAGCCATTGGGTCGCTGCCCTGTGTGTCAGGGTTCAGTGGTAGAGACCACTGAGCACTACCGGTGTGCTGCAACTGACTGCCGCTTTCAAATGAAGCGAGTCTACGCGGGCAAGACCATTGACCGTGACATGGCCCGTAATCTGCTCGAGAAAGGCAAGACAGATCTGATCGAGGACTTTGTATCAAAGTACAACAAGCCGTTCTCAGCCTATCTGAAACTCGGGGACAAGGGCAGAGTGGAGTTCGAGTTCCTGAACAAGGGACCGCGGACGGGGAGGCGGACACCCGGTCACGCAACAAAGGCAGGAGCCTCCACAACGAAGACAACCAAGGCAGTGTCCTCCATAACAAAGACAGAGAAGAAGGGGACCGCCACGAAGAAGACCGACAAAGCAAAGGCTCCCACAAGAAAGGCAGCCTCGAAGACATCCAACAACAAAGGCGGTGCATCATGATTCCATTCAGCGCGATTTTCACTGTCGACTTCTTCTTCAGCCTCGGATACGTGGTTCTGTCGATAGGAGGGCTTATGCTGGCAGTCTCCTACAGGCGCTCTCAGGAAGGGAAGGTGAGTCTGTTCCTCCTGCTTACAACGGCTCTGGTGGCTGCATATTATACCATGCAGTGGCTGTTGAGCAGCTTCATTTCCTTCTATGTCAGTAACTACGCGGCATCGCACCCCGAGTTCCAGATACCTACATGGCTGAACATGGCTCTCGTCATCCTGTTCACTGCTCTGAACTACGCGTTTGTCCTGACGCTGGGGCTGACCGCCTGGTTTGCAGTCAGGAAGACTCGTGCAGAGAGAATGGTACTTACTCTGGGTCCCGAGGAGACGAGTCCTGAGGAGCTGACCACCGGATTGCCTTTGGATGTTGAGCAGTCCGGGACGACCGGCGACAATGCGGCTCCAGACGAGCCGTCCGTTCCTGGGCCCGAAGCATAGTCCATGGACCGTGAGGAACTGTATCAGGTCATCGTTGAGAGGACGCCGTCGCAAAACCTGATCAACCATATGCTCGCTGTCGAGGCCATTATGCGTGGCCTTGCAGCGCATCTCCATGAGGACGTCGAGAAATGGGGCCTGGCCGGCCTCGTGCATGACATCGACTATGGCGAGACCAAGGACAAGCCAAACCTGCACAGCATTGTTGGATCAGAGCAGCTGCATCTGATGGGAGTGTCTGAGGACATTTGCTATGCGGTGCGCGTCCACAACTCGCTGCATGGCCTGCCGCGCAAGAGCATGATGGACAAGGCGTTGTACGCGGCGGACCCATTATCCGGCTTCATTGTCGCGTGTGCTCTCATTCGACCAGAGAAGAAGCTTGCGCCCATTGATACGGACTTTGTCATGGTTCGCTTCAAGGAGAAGCGTTTTGCCGCTGGAGCAAACCGCGATCAGATGCTTGCCTGTCAGGACATGGGACTCGATCTGTACAAGTTCGTTGCCATCGGCCTGAGTTCCATGAAGGGGATCGCCGCAGAAATCGGCCTCTAGATCAGTTTCACCATTCCAATTGATGACCGACGCCCGCCTTCACGGCGGGCTTCTTGTTATGCCCAATAGGGGTATACTTCATTGGTAAGTAGTCTCGTATGTTCTGTGCAACGGACACTTGCCAAAAAATGTCACCACAATGCGGAGGCAAATCGATGTCGTTGAACGCAGAAGAGTTGTTCTCAGAACGGGCGCTGGGTTTTAGACCAACCGAGATTCGGGAGCTCCTCAAACTCGTCGACAGTCCGGAAATCATCTCATTGGCTGGAGGCATGCCAGACGATCGGTTCTTTCCCATCGATCGAGTGATCGAGGCAAGCACGTTTGCGCTCAGGGAATACGGCAAGAAGGCTCTCCAGTATGGGTCTACGGAGGGCATCAAGAAGTTGCGTGTTTTGCTCATGGATCGCATGGAGAACGAGGGTGTCCAAGGCATCGATCTGGACAACGTCATCATCTCCACCGCCTCACAGCAGGGTCTCAGTCTGATGGCACAGGTCTTCGTGAATCCTGGCGACACCATCATTGTGGAAGAGCCATCTTATCTCGGAGCAATCCAGGCTTTTGGAAGCATGCAGGCCAAGTTCTGCACGGTTCCGCTGGACAAGGATGGCATGCAGATGGGCATTCTTGAGGACAGGCTCAAGGAGCTGCAGAAGGCGAACATCCGCCCAAAGTTCGTCTATACGGTGCCCAACTTCCACAACCCTGCCGGCGTCACCATGACGCTGAAGCGCCGCACGAAGTTGATCGAGCTGGCCCACGCGTATGATCTGCTGATTATCGAAGACGATCCATACGGGGAAATACGCTTTGAGGGTGAGCCAATTCCCTCACTGCTGGCGTTGGATGGCAAGGATCGTGTCGTAGGGCTGCGCACGTTCTCGAAGATCAGTTTCCCCGGGCTTCGTCTGGGGTGGATCGTCGCCCGCGAAGACATCATGAGCAAGATCATCGTTGGAAAACAGGCAGCTGACCTTTGCTCTCCGGCCATGACTCAATACATAGCGTATGAGTTTGTCAGCCGCGGGTGGCTGGACGACTACGTTGACGTTGTTCGGCGCGAGTATCCCAGGAAGAAGAATGCAATGATCTCCGCTCTTGAACAGTATTTCCCGGTCGGCAGCAGCTGGACTGACCCTCAAGGCGGTCTGTTCGTATGGGTGAAGGCACCGGACAGTATCGACACCGCGGCGATGTTCCGGGAGGCGATCAATGCCAAGGTTGCGTATGTTGTGGGCATTGCCTTCTACCCTCATCGGGACGACACTTGCCATATGCGGTTGAACTTCTCGGCCGTGGATCCAGAGCATATCACTGAAGGGGTCCATCGCCTGGGAGACTTGCTGAAGTCGAAGATCTAACGGCTGGTTGAGACAGACGTGCAACGACCCCTGTCCGCGTTTTGCGGGGCAGGGGTCGTTGCGGTTCTGCAAACGGGTGGGGACTAGATGCTGCGGAACACGGAGCAGATGTCTCTGTAGTCACAGGAGAAGCACTTGCTGCCGCGTTTTCCGCGAAAATCGCCCTGAAGAATCCTGCGAGCGGTTGTTGCCAGAACCTCTCGAGACTTGGCAATACAGTTTTCTGCCCCTTCGTCCATCTCTGCCTTGACGTTCTCGCGGAGGTAGTACGTCTGAAGGATGAACCGCTTGCCCCGAAACTCTTTCAGCTGACCTAGTGCCGCAGCGTACAGCGCCACCTGGAACCGATGAGATGTCAATGCCGACGCTACTCTCGGTCTCGCCGACTTGTAGTCGACGATCCGCAGCACATGGTCATTGACTTGGTCGATTCGGTCGACGATACCTGTAAACGGAATACCATCAATCTCCGTGTTGATGAGGTGTTCCACGTACAGCATCTGTTGCCACGTGGACTGGAAAACCGGGAAGAATGCCGTAAGTACGCGCAGGGCCTGACGGTGTTTACTGTCTTCATCACCGGGGTCGGCATATCCCTCCGTCAGCCAGTTCTCGTTCAGAAGCTGGGAGAGAGAGGTGGGGAAGAGGGCTGCATCATCTCTGTACAGCTGCCCGTCTTCTCCCAGGTGACATGACAGCAATCTCTCGAGGACCGTGTGGATACTCTTGCCATAGCTGAAATACCAGTGAGATGGTTCCTCGATCTTCTGAATGTACCTGAGCTCGAATTTCCTGGGACATTCGTTGTACGTCGATATTCTCGAGTAGCTCAGCGGTTCTGTATGCGCGTTTTCCAAAGCATCTCCACCTGTTTTCGGGTCTGCTCGACATCCATCGTGTTGTCGATGACAACGTCGGCATACGCCAGTTTCTGAGCCAGAGGCATCTGTGCCTCAATTCGGCTGACGGCTTCGTCGCGCGAAAGATGGTCGCGCGTCATGAGGCGCTCCAGTTGTTCGCCCTTCGATGTTTTCACAACCCAGATCTCGTCGACCAGGTTCTGCCAGCCGGCTTCGATCAGAATTGCTGCGTCAAGGACCACGACGGTTGACGTTCGGTGAAGCACCATGATCTCGTTGGCGACCAGTCTCGTCATGATGGGCATCATGATATCGTTGAGCGTTGTGAGGAGATCGGGGTGTCCGAAGACCAGATTGCCGAGGAGGTGACGGTTGAGCTGGTTTCCATCGAAGATGCAATCCCCAAAGGCAGCTCGCACCTGCTCAAGCGCTCCTTCGACGTTTTCGGCAAGGACGCTCTTTCCTACCAGGTCCGCGTCGAGCACCGCTGCACCGTGCTCCCGCAACATGCCGGAGATCATGCTCTTGCCGGAGGCAATGTTGCCGGTGAGCCCAATGTTGATACTCATTCGAGGTCGCGCAGATTCGGGCCGGCAGAAAGGTGAGTCACCAGGGGGATCGAAAGGTGGATCGCCGATTCCATGGACTCCTGCATCATCCCGCGGACAAGCTCAAGTTCGTCGGACGGTGTGTCGACGACGATTTCGTCATGTACCTGAAGTACCATGCGCGCCTTGAGCGGCTGAAGGTCCTTGTTCAGAGATATCATGGCCATTTTGATGACGTCGGCGGAGCTCCCTTGTACAATGGCATTGAATCCCTGCCGAATAGCTTCCTGCCGCTCCACGTTGTTGCGACTGTTGATGTGCGGGACTCTCCGCAAATGTCCAAGAATCGTCTTCACGTAGCCATCGTGCTGGGCCGCCTCGACCACCCGGTCACGGTAGTCCCGGATGCCGGGAAACCGCTCCAGGTAGCGTTCGATGTACTGGCGAGCCTCTTCGCCAGTGATGCCGAGCTGCCGTGAGAGACCATATGGCGAGATGCCGTAGATGATGCCGAAATTGATAGTCTTGGCGCGTTTCCGCATCTCGGGAGTCACAGATGATTCTGGAACGTCGAAGACCTGCGAAGCCGTGTGCAGGTGAATGTCCTCTCCCTGAGCAAATGCATGGCAGAGGTTTGCGTCCGCCGAAAGATGCGCAAGCATCCTCAGATCGATCTGGGAGTAGTCTGCCGAGACGAGCACCCAACCGTCGTGGCTGGGTATGAACGCCTGTCTGATTTCGCGCCCAACCTCGGTTCTGGCAGGGATGTTCTGCAGGTTGGGGTCGATGCAGCTGATGCGTCCCGTCGACGTGCCGGTCTGGAGGAACGTAGGGTGAATCTTCCCGTCCGGCGCGACATATCGGACCAGCGAATCCGTATAGGTTCCCTTGATCTTGGTCAACTGACGGAGCTCCAGGATAAGCGGAATCGCTGGATGTTCGTTCTGGATTGCCTCCAGGGATTCGACGTCGGTGCTTAGACCTGTCTTGGTTCTCTTGGTCGGTGCAAGTCCCAGCACATCGAAGAGGAGCACGCCCAGCTGTTTGGGAGACTGAAGGCTGTAATCGTGCGTGCCGACGAGCTCGTACGTCCGGCGTTCCAGTTCAGCAATACGAAGGCCGAGCTTCGCTCCGAAGGTTCGCAGGTAGGCAGTATCTGTGCGTATACCTGCCATCTCCATGTCCGCGAGCACCGCTGCAAACGGAATCTCCATGTCGTTCAGGGTGCCTGTGAGCTGTGATTCCTCGAGAGCCGTGTCGATGGGGTAGGAGACACGATAGACAAGGTCGGCCAATCCCTCGGCAGTGGAGGTGTCTCCAGTCAGTCCCCATGCGTCGCCGATGCGGTCAAGGCCCCAGGCTTTCTGGTCAGGATCCAGCAGGTACTGCGCAAGCATGATGTCACGGATGGGGGCAGGAGCGCCCAGGCCGAACGGTGCGAGGGTGTGACAGAGTCTCTTGTAGTCGTAGACATACGTCATGGACGTACTGTCTGAATGGAGGGCCTGGGGAGGCGAGCCGAACATGGCGTCGATGTGGGTCGACGAAACGTTGTCCTTTGTTCGGCGGGCCACCGTGAACCCCTGCCCTTCGAGATCAGGCACGACGGCTAGGGCCGTTCGGGCATCGAAGACTACGTTCGTCGCCTGTAGGGGAACCGGAGCGAGCGCTGCGGGGCGAGCGCCGGCGTCGAAAAGGTCGTCGCGATGGACAGGTATCGGCGCCACAGCGAGTGATGGCATGCCGAGAATCTTCGATGCGCGCCGGCTCAGTGCCACAAACGACAGCGTCTGGAACAGCTGGGCAGTCTGCTCAGTATCTGGGGCGTTACGGACCAGGTCAGCGAGGCTGGTCGGTTCGTCCAGACTCATCTGGATCGTGACCAGCGAGCGGTTGCGCAGGATGATATCCCGGTTCTCGGCGAGCAGGGTCCTGTAGCGTTCGGGGCCGCCGTTCTCGAGCAATGCCTCCACTGAACCGAACTCCTGGACCAGTTTCAGTGCGGTCTTCTCGCCGATGCCCTGTACGCCGGGGATGTTGTCGGACGAATCTCCCTTGAGGGCTTTGACATCGATCAGTTGGGGGGCTGTGAGGCCGAACTCCTCGAGGATTGCCGCAGGAGTATACTCTCTGATCTCCTTGACTCCCTTGACCGTAATGCGTACTGACGTGTTGTCGTCTGTCAACTGGAGCAGGTCGTTGTCCCCGGAATAGATGATGCAGGGGATCTCTGCCTGGTCAGCGACCTTGCTGTAGATGCCGATGAAATCGTCCGCTTCGAATCCGTCCTTTTCGCGCGTCACGATGCCCAGCGAACGGATGAGTTGCTTGAGGTTGACGAGCTGGCTGACGAGTTCGTCGGGCATGGTCTCCCGGTTGGCCTTGTACTCTTCGAACATCTCGTGGCGATAGGTCGCTGCCTTTCGATCGAAGAAGACGCCCATGTACTGTGGTTGAAGCTCTTCGATGATGGAGAGCAGCATCGTCGTGGTCCCCAGAATCGCTCCGGTAGGGATGCCGGTGGCGGTACTGAGGTGGGGCATGGCGAAAAATGCTCGGTACAGAATCGAACTCCCATCGACAAGCACTACGCGGTTCGTCATGTGCTCATTGTATCAACGTCTGGGGTCCTGCGCAACCCAGCAGCGTGAGCCGCGCGTAAACACGGAGATGCAGCCCGTCTGTTTGAGAGAAAGGCTCGATGCCGCATCTGTCGTGAGAATCTGAATCATCCCGGTAACAGTATCATACGCGAATCCGGGAGAGTTGGCAGGAAGCGATGCCGCGGGGCCTACCGTTCCGACGAGAGCGGCTGTGACGAGTGCCAACGAGGGGCCAGACTGACTGGCGTTTCCTGCCCGGATGGTCGCGCTACGCGTCTCGACAGTGACCATCTCGCTGGTGTCGAGTGAGGCGATAGTCGATTGGAAGCGAGTGTCGAGTCCAGGAATGGGGGTTTGGACGTATTCAGAGGGAAGGTACACGTGGCTCGGTGCCAGTAGTCCGAACAGTGCATCCAGCTGGTCTGGGAGGTCTGCAGGGGACCCTGCGACCACGACGACGTCCAGTGTGTTAACGCCGAGTGCTGCGAGTGCACGGGCTGCCCGGTTGGCGGCTTTGCCGTCGGTGTCGAACAGACAGAGCCACGTGCCGATGCCCTGGGTGCGGACGAGGATGACGGTGCCCTGTTCGACGACAGGAAGGGTCACGCGCGTGTCGAATGGGACGGCACCGAACGCCCATACGAGTGAGACCAGGATGGCTGCTGCAGCCACGGGGACTCCCGCATGGCGCCGCTGACCGAGTCTCGGCCGGTTGTCTACCGAGAGGATGACGACCCCGAACAGAATCCCCAGGGAAAGGAGCAGGAACGGTGAAGGTGCAGGGACGTTCCGGTGTGACCCGGGGAGGCGCCCGAGCAGTTCAAGACAGCCAAACAGGATACTCGAGGCGCCGTTGAGGATGGGTGCCAGCAGTGCCGCGAGCGACGGAATCGTGAGGAGGAGCACCGACCAAGCCAGGAGGCCTATCAGAAGCAGTGAGACCGCGGGAATGGCCACAACGTTTGCCAGAAGAGCAATCGGAGCAAGGACATGGAATGTCGACACGGCAAGCGCTGCTGCGGGCAGAGACGCTCCGGTCGTCGAACAGAGAGATGACAGGAGTCCCCGGGCGAGGCGACCACTGACTCGAACGAGATGGGACAGAGGTTCGCCGATGAAGCACAGGCCGGCGATCGAGGCAAACGACAGCTGCAGTCCGATGTCGAAAACGGAGGCAGGATCGACTGCTGTGAGAATGAGTGCGGCCCAGGAGAGCGATGCGAGTCTGCCCACGTGTCCGCCGGACATGCGAGTTACTGCGAGAACGTACAGCATCACGAACGCTCGGTCGGCACTGAGGGGGAAGTCGATGAATGCCAGGTAGACGAAGGTGGCAACGAGAGGAGCCAGCGTCCTGCCGGTACTTCTCTCGGAGAACATCAGACCAAGGAGCATCGACATCACGGCGAAAACGAGTGAGAGGTGAAGTCCGGAAATGGCGAGCAGATGGCTGGTACCAGTGATGGAGAAGAGATGGCGGTCGACTGTTCCAAAGAGTCTGCGATGAAGAAGGAGTTCTTCGAGGAATCCGAACGCCTTGTAGCTCAACAGCGGGCGGGCGCGGAGTTCGACGAGGTCTCGTGCGTGTCCCGTCAACCGACCCCACCATGACGCAAGAGAGTGGCTGGGGAGAGTCTGGATGTCTCGTGCGAGAAACAGTCCGGCGGGTGGCGGACCGGGACGATCCTCTCCCGGGTTGAGAGCGGGACTGGCCGTGCCCATCTTCCCCAAGACACGTACCTGTTGACCAAATGTCGGCCCAGTGCGACGATCAGGCATCTGTACCTGGACGGTCACCGGGTGGCCGATGGGAATGCCGTTGGCCGTCACTGCCGACAGCTCAAACATTGCGCCTCCGGTGCTTCGCGCTACAGAAGGCGTACGAGCTATGCCTGTGACAATTGAGGTATCCAGGGGGAGTTGCCCCGAGGCAGAAGACTGAACAACTCGACTTGCCAGGGCAAATGATGGCCAGAAGAGAGAGAGTGCGAGCATGACGCGGATGAGATTGACTCGCAGGTGCCGAGTCTGTGCGAGATAACCTGCGCCCAGACCAGCCAACACAGCAAAGGTGAGTATTGCCGCAACTCGTGTCGTTCCGGCCGACAAAGCTCCGGCTACGACCGTCAGGGCTACGAGCGTGACGAGTCGCAGTCGTATCACGGCGGCTAGAGGGTGATGAGGAATTTCAGGTCTTCGTAGGTCTTGGTGCCGATGCCCGTGACGTTCTGAAGGTCTTCAAGTCGCTTGAACGGGCCGTGCTGTGCCCGGTAGTCCAGGATCGCCTGCGCTTTCGCTGGTCCAATACCGGGAAGCGTATCGAGATCGGCCAGTGTTCCGTGGTTGATACTAATGCGTGCATGAGTGTTCGATGGTGGTGACGTGGGAGACACAACGGTGACGGAGCCGTCCGGTGACTTGACAGGGACAGTGACTTGTTCACCGTCCTCGAGGCGGGCTGCCAGGTTGACCGCAATGAGATCTGCGTCGTTCGCAGCTCCTCCGGCGGCTGCCAGCGCGTCGCGGACGATGGATCCCTCCGGCAGGGTATAGACATCTGGATGGAGGACAGCACCAGTCACATACACCTTGATGGAAACCGGGGTCGTGGGCGTAATTTCCGCGCTCGAAGAGTCTTCGACAATCTGCGGGAGCGGGTTGGGCGTCGGTTTGATGAGGCGCGAGCCGACGAACAGCCCGGCGCCCATTCCCAGGGCGAGAACAGCGATGATCAGGACGATTATCTGATGCTTCGACAGTTTTTCCATTGCAGTGGAGACTCGCTCGTTGTCGAGCGTGCAGCCTCCCGCCTCCTTCATTGACGTCGAATGATTTCAGCTCTTAGCGGGAGCCCCCCATGACTGTGAGAAGATCGTACAGTTCCAGAAAGTCGGTGACCATCCCCTCGGTCCGCTGAGGGATTGGAGTTTCAATGATCCTGACAGGAGTCCCTGTCGGGATCATTGAGAAGGCCTTCGTCACATCGGCGTTCTGATGGCGTACGCATCCGTGCGATACGTCCTTGCCGATGCTGAACGGGTCGTTCGTTCCGTGCAGCCCATAGGTAGGGAGCGAAATGCCGATCCAGCGAACCCCCAGGCCGTTCGTCTTATCACGAAGGTATGGGGCGTACACCTTGCCTTCCCAGTACCAGTTAGGGTCGGCTTGCTTCTCAGTCACCTTGTACCTGCCGACGGGCGTGGCACTTTCGCCAGTGGTTCCGGTCGCATCCGGGAACGCGAGAGTGCCACCTGTAGTTCTGAGGACCGTGATGTGGAATGATTTGTCGACGACAACCTCAGTGACTGTGGCGCCTCGGGCCGACGGCATGGCCACGACGGCAAGAGCCACGGCGAGGGCTACAACGTAGAAGAAACGCGAGCGACGGTCATTTTTCATAGTGACTCCCATTATAGACAGCACTGCCCTGATAGCAACGAAGCCGGAACGAGCGGCAAATCAGAAGGGCCCCTTTCGGGGCCCATTATGTCCAAGAAGTGTTTCAACATCACAAGAGACAGTATGTCTTCTCGCCGAATGGTGCGGGGAGAGGGAGTTGAACCCTCACGACCTTGCGATCACTAGGACCTGAACCTAGCGCGTCTGCCATTTCGCCACCCCCGCCTGAAGGCTTGAGACTAACGCTCCAGAATGACCGGGATGACGATGGGCCGCCGGCGCGTCTTGTCGTATATATATTTAGCCGAGAATTTGCGTAAGTCAAGCTGCAAATCAGGCGTCGCGCGTATATCCTTGTTGCGATGGGTCACCATGAAGGCCTTCATCTCGCGAGTCAGGTCCGTCAGGATTGCGTCGTCGTCAGTCACGACGCCCTTCGTCACGATTTCCGGACCAGCAAGGATCTTTCCTGTCATCGTGTCAATGCTTACGACTAAGACCAGAATGCCATCTTTGGCCAGGCGGGCACGGTCAGTGAGAATAGGGCTATCGGGTAGTCCCAAGGCGAGACCATCGATCAGGAGTCCTTCGGCGGGTATGCGTTTGAGCGCAGTCAGGTGTTCGCTGTCTACTGTGAAGCACTGGCCGTTTTCGAGGATGAAGATGTGCGTGCCCGGGATACCGACGCTCTCGGCAAGTCGCTTGTTCCACAGAAGATGGCGATACTCGCCGTGAATCGGCACGAAGAACTTGGGGCGTGTCAGCGAGAGCATGAGCTTGAGGTCTCCCTGAGCGCCATGACCCGACACGTGGACCTTATCCTCTCGGCGGTAGAATACGTTGGCACCTCGGCGGAACAGGTTGTCGACCGTGCGAGCTACCATCTCCTCATTGCCCGGAATCGGATCTGCAGACAGCACGACGGTGTCGCCTTTCGTGATCTTCACGAAATCGTGTTCGCCGCGAGCAAGACGTGACAGGCCGCTCATGGGCTCGCCCTGAGTTCCGGTCGTGACAATGAGCATCTTGTCCTTGGGGACGTTCCCCATCTCATCCTGCTGGACGAACATGTTCTCAGGCATATCCATGATCTTGACCTTGCGGGCCACCTTGACAGAGCTGATAATGCTCCGACCGTCCACAAAGACCTTGCGACCCTGAGGGACAACTGCGTCCATGATCTGCTGAATCCGGTGGATGTTGCTGGAGAACGTGCTGAAGATGATGCGGCCCTTCGATTCGCGCACAATGCCGTCGAATGTGGACCGCAGGTCGCGTTCCGAACCTGCGAAGCCCGATTCTTCGGCGTTCGTCGAGTCGGACAGAAGCAGGAGTATTCCCTCGCGCCCCAGGGCGCTGAATTTTTGAAGATCAATGGGCTTGTCGTCGACGGGAGTCTGATCGATCTTGTAATCGCCGGTGTGAAGAATGATTCCCTCGCTCGTGCGTATGGCAATGGCCATGCTCTCGGGGACCGAATGGGTAACGCGAACGAACTCGACGTCCATGTTGCCTATCTTGATGCGGTCGCCCGCTTGGACTGCTTTGGTTTCGTAGGGCTTCATCCGGCCGGGGATGACGTCCTCGATAATGCCGAGGGCGAACTTGCTGGCATAGATGGGTGCGCGGACGTGCTCCAGCGTGTAGCCGAGAGCTCCGATGTGGTCCATGTGCGAATGTGTGATGAGAATGCCACGGATCTTGTCCTTGATCTGGTCAAGGTAGTCCATGTTTGGAATGACATAGTCGATGCCCTGCATATCGTATTCGGGGAACTTGAACCCCGCATCGACAATTACTGCATCGTCGTTGACCTCATAGACGGTCATGTTCTTGCCAATCTCCCCGAGACCTCCAAGGGGAGTAATGCGGATGATGTCGTGGTGTAGGGTGGTGTGTTGCGTGTGTTGCGATTGTGTTTTAGTCATGGTCATAGTGTACCCACTTTGTTAGCGTTGAAAAGCAATGCATTGTGGAGAGTCGTGTCAACCGTCAGACCCTGTGCCATCCGGTGCCGTCGCATCGAGTGCTTCCGGCTGTTCAGGGGGCACGGGATGGAATGGCGGCCGGCGTCTGAGGATCAGTGAGGCGATGATTCCCACGAGGATGATCGTGATGTCCGTCCACTGGTTTGGGGTCAAGCGGAGCACGTGGACGGGAATGTAGCGGAAGAACTCTACGACGAAGCCGGTGGCGCCGTAAAGGTACAGATACCAGATGAAGACTTGGCCATCATAGCGTCTACGCTTTCGGACGACCCAGAACAGAACGGCAAAGACGAGAAAGCCGGACGCGGAGTTGAAGAGCTGAGCCGGCCAGATACTCTGACCGAGCAGATCGCACTCGGACAAGGGGTTGGTGAAGATGACTCCAAGCCATGATGTCGTCGCTGTTCCGTTGCAGCAGCCATTGAGCCAGCAGCCGACCTTGCCGATTCCAAAGGAGAGGGCAAGCAGGGGAGCGACGATATCGGCCATCCGCCAGAATCCCATCCGCCGACGCCGAACCATGAAGTGTGCAGCGATGACACCGCCAAGGATGCCTCCAAAATACGAGAGGCCCCCTTCCCAGATCGCAAGGATGCGGAGGGGGTGAGCGAGATACCACAGGACGTCGGGAGATGTCAGAATCCAGCCGATGCGAGCGCCCAGAATGCCGCCGATAACGGCAACGATGGCCAGGTCCAGCACATCATCAGTGTTGATGCCCTGGCGTCGTGACTCGATGTACACGACGGTGATGCTGATGGCGATCGAGACAGCGATCATGACACCATACCAGCGAACAGTGAGGTTTCCAATGACAAGAGCTATAGGGTGCATCGGTTTCTCCTTTGTTGGTTTGCGAGCTTGCAACATTGAAATTATAGTGCCAATCGCCTGAGCTGCCAACCCAGGCCGCTTCGATTCCTGATGATGCAATGCGCGATTGGAGAGGGAGCATGTGGCACAGGCTCGAACCTGCGCGTTGCGTTGACCGCTCTGCGGTGCTATAACCTCAAATATGGAAGATACGCAGCGCATGTTCCAGGGGTTTGAACCGTCGAGCTTGGACGAGTTCGTGGGTCAGGTTGCGGTTGCAGGGCCCGGTACACCGCTTCGGAAGTTCGTCAGTGATCGTGTACCGTTCAGTGCGATCATCTGGGGCCCTCCGGGGTGTGGGAAGACGACGTTCGCGCGGCTGGTAGCTGCACAGTTGGGCGAGGAGATGGAATACGTGACTGCCGTCTCAGCGGGCCTGCCTGAGTTGCGTCAGATTGTGGCTCGCTATGCAGGGCGTCCCTTCGTTCTGGTCGTAGACGAAGTTCACCGGTTCAATCGGGTTCAGCAGGACTTCCTTCTACCCATGCTGGAAAACCGGCTGATGACATTTGTCGGCCTGACGACGGAGAGTCCCTACGCTGCATTGTCGCCTGCTTTGCGCTCGAGGATCTTCATGCTGCGATTTGGGCCGCTGACCACGGCCGAGATCACCCGTGTCCTCACACACGGCTGCGAGAAAGCAGGCATGCAGATAGGTGGAACAGTGTTGAATCGCGTCGCGGCGTTCAGTTCAGGAGACGCGCGGGTCGCCATCAATGCTCTGGTATGGTTGTACCAGTCAGGAAGCCTCGTCGAGGGAGCAGATCTGAATGAGCTGCTCAAAGAGGTTCCAGTCGCCAAGAACTTTGAGCAGGAACACTATGACCTTGCCTCAGCATTCATCAAGTCGATGCGTGGCTCGGATCCGGATGCTGCGCTGTACTACATGGCGCGCATGATCGAAGCGGGAGACGACCCGCTCTTCGTGGCTCGGCGCATGATTATCTTCGCGGCAGAGGACATCGGCCTGGCGAACCCCTTTGCTGTTGTGATGGCGGCGGCGGCGTACGATGCGGTGCACGCGGTGGGGTTGCCTGAAGCAATGCTCAATCTGACAGAGGCTGTCATCTATCTTGCGGGGACCCGCAAGAACAATTCGGTGCTAGGTGCCATGCGTCGTGCGCGGGACCTGGCCCAGCAGACGAAGAGCGTCGATACGCCGGTTCAGCTCAAGAACAGTCGCACCGGGCAGGCATTGTACAAATACCCGCACAGTTTTCCTGGCAACTGGGTGGCTCAGGAGTACTTTCCTGACGAGGTGCATGACCGGGCCATTTATCTGCCCACTGGAGCCGGGTACGAGCACGTGATCATTGGGTACTTGAAATCGCTTCGTGCGAAAAAGCCGGAATAGGCACTGGGGAGTCCGACATGCAGACAGGGTACTGGGAGGATGGCAGCAAGCTTCAATTCGATGGAGTCGTGACTGCAGCTGCGGAGACGGAGCGCGGCCTTGTCGTCCGATTCGAGAAAACATACTTCTATCCGGAGTGTGGCGGACAGCTCGCTGACGGAGGAACGGTCGGTGGGACGACCATCCTTGACGCCCAGCAGGATGACGCGGGTCCGTATGTCCTCCTACCTCCGGGATTCTCTGCCGACGTTGGTCAGCATCTGTTCTGCGTCGTCGACGCCGAGAGACGGGGACGTCACACGCAACTGCATTCGGCTCAGCACATTCTGAGCAGGTTGCTGGATGAGAGGGGTATTCGGACGCTGTCATTTCACATGACCGAAGAGGAGGCCAGCATCGAGATCGAGGCCACAACGGTCAGTGACAAGGTCTCAATGGAGATCGAAGACGCCGTAGAACGAGCCATCTGGCGATGTCTACCCGTCGAAACGTTGTTTGTGGACGCGGCCGACGTCGCAGCCTACGATGTGCGCAAGGTACCCGAATTTGCGGGTGGACCGCTTCGTCTTGTTCGCATCGGGGATCTGGACACGAATCCATGTGGCGGGACCCATGTTGCGTCGACCGGCGAGATCGGTGCGTTCGCCATCGTACGAACGGACAAGGTGCGTGGCAACACACGTCTCTATTTCGTTGCGGGACGGACGGCGACGGCGTACCACAGGCGAAACGACGTCGTGCTTCGGGACATCGAACAGCGGCTGACGTGCGGACTTGGCGATATCTCTGCTTCGATTGTGAAGTTGCAGCAGCGCGACCATGATGCTGCCAGGCAGGTCAAGGGTCTGCTGGCGATGGCCGCGGATGAGCTTGCTCACCAGGCACTGGACGAAATCGCCTCACACGGTGTTGCTGTGATGGTTCTCGACTTGGTCCCCACCGAGCTCGCCCGTATGGTGGCAGCCAGGTTGACGTCGGCTCCAGGTCCACTATGCGTCCTCATCTACCCCGGCAGCGGAACTGACGGGCAATTCGTCTGCTCGGTGCCGACCGGAAGCGAGGCCTTGCTGGCGACCTTCGGTGCACGGATGAAGGAAGCTTTTGGCGCCAGGTCGGGTGGCGCAGGAAGAGTGATTCAGGGAAAGGTAGACATACGTCTGACGCCGGATCAACTGCGACCTCTTCTGGTTGCAGAATGAGCATCGCCTGCGAGCAAACGGCAAGTTCGTATTGCATCATCTACAAATCATCGTGAACGTGTGAGTCATTGCATCATCAAAGTATCTCCTCTATCGTAC
>PNOG01000011.1 GCA_013824685.1 Coprothermobacter sp.
CACGCGGTCCCCAGCCGCAAGGTGCGCAACCGGGTGGTCCATGACCGTGCCGTCGGGCATGATCACGTGTGCATCAGAGGGCATGAGACGTGCCAGACTCTCCAGCGCGCGGGAGGCCCCCATCACCGACTTCATCTCCAGCCAGTGGCCAAGGAGCATGATGTCGATCAGCGTCGCCAGCTCCCAGTAGAAGACCATGCCCTGAAGACCTAGCGAGACCGTGGCGCTGTAGACAAAGGCCACTGTGATTGCCATCGCGATGAGGGTCATCATACCGGGGGTCCTGGCCTTGAGCTCTTCGAACATCCCTGTGAGGAAGGGCGTGCCACCGTACACGTAGATGAATGCCGACAGTGCGAACAGGAGCCACGTCGAACCGGCAAACTGCAGCTTCGTGCCCAGGTGCAGCAGCATCTGCACGGGCTCCGAAAGGAGCAGAACCGGGACAGTCAAGACGAGACAGACGAGGAATCGGTTCTGGAAGTCACGGATCATGTGAGCGTGGTGGTCATGCCCTTGGTGTTCGTTGTGCTCTGTGTGACCACCCGGCATCACATGCTCAGCATGCGCCATGTCTTCGTGCATGTTGTGGTCGTGTCCTTCCTGATGCATGGCGTGTGCGTCACTTGTCAGGTCGTGATGCGTGTGCTCATGGTCATCCATGTGAAGCCTCCGCTTGTCTGGCGAACTATGCCCAGTCTAGGCCAAAGACCCAGATACTCAACGTGTCCGCACCCCAGACATAGTGAGTATGTGGAACCATGGCACGACGTGAAGCGCGAGCAACGCCCGAACGGAGATGCACACCAATAACCAGAGCGGTTCGGATTTCCCGACGCGCTCGGCAACCTCGGACGATGGAGAAGAATCCGCTAGTGCCTCTCGGGGGCGTCCCTGGGTGTCGGCACGCCTTTGTGTGAGCCGGGCATTTCAATATACCTCTTGGGGTTCCCGTGAAACGAGTCCTTGCACCACTGGCTGCAGAAGCCATAGGTCTTGCCTTCGAACTCCTCCGTGTATTCGGCCTCGAAATTGTTGAGCAACATGCCACAAACTAGATCCCACTGGTTGAAACAAGTCTTGGTCATCAGAGTCTCCTGGGTTGACGAACCCACTTCTCGCATCGATGAGGACAATAGCGCGTCACCCCGCAGGATACCTGCAGGGTATCGCCCGCATGTACCGTGACACCCGGTCGAGCTGACTCGACACGTCTTCTGCCCGGTCACACGCCAGTCGGGATGCGTTCACCATAGCGCAAATACGTGGACAACCATGAAAGCAGCAGACATGTGAGTAGTCATAACATGATGTACCTCCAGTTGGCGGGATCTCTCACTCATCGCTCCAATTGCCGTCGACACACCAAAATCAACATCTCTGCGGGCAAAGCCCAAAGTCGAGATGTTCAGCACGGCCCCGACGCAAAGAGCGGCTCGGAGGAATCCGAGCCGCTCGGCGTTCATCGTGATGAGGAAGTCAGTGTTAGTGCTTCTCGGGAACCTCTCTGGGTGCTGGCATTCCTTTGTGCGATGCCGGGTTCTCGATGTACTTCTTGGGATTTCCACGGAACAAGTCCTTGCACTTCTGGCTGCAGAAGCCGTAGGTCTTGCCTTCGAACTCCTCGGTTTTCACTTCGTTCGTGTCCTTGAGCAACATGCCACAGACTGGATCGAACTCGTTAACATGCGTCTTGCTCATCGTAGCCTCCTTGGCTCACAAGCCAACCTGACAGGACATCGGTATTGAGACCACCAAGCCTGAATCGAATCACCTGCCCCGCGCACAGCGCAACATACAACGCAATACCGGAATATGGTTCAGTTACACACAGGATTCGTTCCGGTCACACCACAGTATGCAATATTTAACTGTAGCACGAGCAGATAAACAATGGTGAACAAAGCAAGATTCTTAATGCTTCAGTAGGTGCGGCTATTCTTACGAAGCAGCCCCGGGTCTGCTACTGCTCACCTCATCGCCCCAACGCTTTGCAGCTCAGCCCTGATAGCACCCAAACATCCATTGACTCAGTCCCGCCTTGAGCCAATTCGCCTGAAGCGCTGCACGTGTCTCAAGCGGCGGGCGAAGATCCTAAGAACCCTTCTTCGAGACACATGGATCGAGTATTGGAGTGAGATATCTATAGCACCTGAGTAGTGGTTCTAGGGACTCAGGTAGTGAGCACGGGGAAGGCATCCCGGTGTTCGAGTATGGTGCTAGGTCATCCCCGGTCTTGGTAGTGCAGCACTTGAGGACTCATGGCCGCTCTCGTTCTTGGATTGCTCAACAATCTTTTGGTGAGTCTAGACAATTCTACGAGCAGAAGGTTCCAACCGGGGGCTACTGGGTCCACCAGTCACTCTATCGTCTGTCTTTCCTCAATAGCTGCTTCCGGCCCTTGCCAGGTCGTGGCGTTCCCGCTTGTCAGCCATCATGGTGAGGAACACCACGGGAGCGTCTCTCGTCTAATCTACGGAACATGGTACGATAGGGACAGGAGGTGAAGACATGCGACGATATGTTGCGCTTGGCTTGGCAGGACTTTTGGCGTTCTGTCTGGTCGTTCCGGGAACGGCGCTCTGCGCTGGCGGCGTGACTTCGACGGTATCGACGGACAAGACCGTCTATCTTCCGGGCGATACGGTCCGGCTGACATACCGGCTGAAGAACGACTCTTCTGATGCACTGACGTTCGCATTCACGTCGAGCCAGCGCTTCGACTTCACGGTGGCCGGCGGTGGCGTCCTCTTCCGGTGGTCCAAAGGACGGTTGTTTGCTGATGTGATGGGCGCCCTTTCGGTATCAGGCGGCGGGAGCCTCGTTCAGGAGTCAACATGGAAGGTGCCGACCGATGCCCACGAGGGTGCCTACACGGTGATGTTCTCCCTGACAAGCCATACTGCGCTCCCATACTCTGCTTCAACGTCTTTCGGCGTCGGTGCGTCCAGTGGTAGCGCGTCTCCTGCCTTCAAGGACATCATTGGGAGTTTTGCTCGCATCTCTATTGAACGCCTGCTGTCCTTGGGGATCGTCACTGGCTACACTGACGGCCTGTTCAGGCCACAGGGTCTCGTCACCCGCGCCGAAGGTGCTGCCCTGGTCGCCCGCGCCCGCGGACTTCAACGTGCCGCCGGAACAACGGTGCGGTGGGCAGACGTGACTCCGCGCCATTGGGCGTACCCTTCCATCATGGCACTTGCCGCGTCACTGGACGAGGCCTCGCTGACATGGACAGGTCCACGCTTCGACCCGTCGAGACCGATGACGCGCATACAATTCATCGTGTGTCTGATGGCGCCCGCAGGGGATGTGGGGTCGCTTCAACTGCCGTTCGCGGACGTGGCCGAAGATGCGTTCGGCTGGCGTGAGGCGTCGGCGGCATATGCCCGTGGCATCGCGGTCGGAACACTGGAGTCGGGCATCAGGAGACTGCGACCGGATGACCCAATAACGCGAGCCGAGGCGGCAACTCTCATCGACCGCTTCCTGGCCCTGCATCAGGAGTAGGGGGGAAGCCAGCCGTTACTGGAGACTGTTACAGAAACGGAACCGTCCCGAACTGTAACAGTGTTACACTGTGGGACGGTTCCAAAAGTGTAACACTCTCGCGGCAAGGCACATTCGCAGCCCGACCTCCCCTGTTGCAACACCCCGATGTCGATGACATCGGGGTGTTTGTCGTGCTACTTGCGCTCAGACACGAGCTTCTCGAGGGGCTCGACCCAGCGGGTGCGCATGAAGTCGAAGCCCTTCTGCCAGAAGGCCTTGTCGCGTGGGTCGATGCCGGCCAAGCCAAGGATCTCGGCAGGGGTCATGGCGCTGCCTGTCTCAAGGATGCGGTAGTAGACGGGCTTGAACTTCTCGCCTTCCTCCAGGTACTTCTGGTACAGTGACAGCACGACGAGTTGCGCGAAGTTGTAGGCGTAGACATAGAAGGGCCACAAGAACATGTGCTGGACGATGGTCCATTCCATGTCGTAGTGTGCGGGGATGGAGACGGAATCGCCAAACATGTTGGCCAGCTCCTCGTGGTAGATGGAGCGGAGCTCATCGGTGGACAGCTGATGGTCGGCGATGAGGCCGTGCGTACGCGTCTCGAACCGGTGGAACATGTTCTGACGGAAGGTCGTGGCGAAGGCCGACTCCAGCTTGGAGCAGTAGAGGGCGATCTTCTCCTCGGGGTCCTTCATGCGGCCCAGCAGGTAGTCGGTGACGAGCATCTCGCCAAAGACCGAGGCCACCTCGGCGAGGGGCAGAATGGGGTCGCGGTTGACCGCAGTCTGCTTGGCCGAGAGGATGCCGTGCATGCCGTGTCCCAGTTCGTGCGCCATGGCCTCCACGTCGTGGCTGGTCCCGGTGAAGTTGAGCATGACCCACGGATGCGCGCCGGGGAGATTGAAGGTGCAGAAGGCTCCACCCGTTTTGTTGGGCAGAGCGCGGCCGTCGATCCAGTTCTTGTCGAAGAACTCCTGGATGATGTCATGTGCCCGCCGGTCGAACTTGGCATACGCATCCAGGACGATAGTCTTGGAGTCGTTCCACGTGTATGTGTGGGGTTTGGCACTGATGGGCGCGTAGATGTCCGCCAGCGTAAGCTTCTTGCTGTTCAGAAGGCGCGCCTTGAGGGTGTAGTACCGCTCGACGATATCGACGTTGTCCCTGGTGACGTCGGACAGCGTGTTGACGATCTCTGCGTCCAGCTCGTTCTCCAGGTTGCGCATGCCCATCGGTTCGTCCACGTGGCGCAGCTCGCACTCGATCTGGTGGTCCTTGAGCAGGGTGTCGAAGACGTTGGTAATGACGAGGCTGTTCTCGGCGTACTTGCCAAAGTACTGTTTCATGGCACGTGTGCGCAGACGCGAGTCGGTGCTTTGCCGCAGTGAGCGGATCTGCTCGCCGTTCATGATCTTGCGCTCGCCCTTCACGGTGACGATGTACTTGAACGAACTCGTGAGCTCCTGGTAGATGCGCTGAACGGCCAGCTTGCCTGTCAGGTCTCGCTTGCTGAGCAGCATCTCTTCTTTCTCGCTGAGGAGGTGTTCTCTCCGCTTGCGCAGGAACAGCAGGTAGTGGCGGTAGTTGTCCAGTGCCTTGTCGGCGACAAGGTGTGCAAAGATTGCCTCGTCCATCTGGCCCAGTTCGATCGGAAAGAACACGAGCGTATTGGCAATGTCGCTGCCCAGTTCCTGTGCCTTCATGACCAGGTTTTTGGCGCCCTCGTCCAGGTTGTCGGTCGTGAGCATGAGTTCGGCGTACTCGCCGATCCGGCCAGTCGCGGAACTGATACGCTCTTCTTCGACCATGAACTTCCTGAGTTCAGCCGGGGTGACCTTGCCGGCTGCGACCCTGCCGCGGTGCTTCGCAGCGAGGGCGGTGGCGTCCCGTCGTACCGCCTTCATATCGCGTGCGATGCGCGGATCGTCAAGGCTCGCATACAGGGCACTCAGGTCCCATATGACGTTCTCCGACCCCAGTTTCGCTGCTTTCATTGATTCCTCCTTAAGGGTATGTTTGTTCGGACACCTTATGATATCACACAATACCGGCGCCTCAATGCTCCAATTCTCATTCCCGCCGTCCTCTCCGTCATTCCCGCGGATGCGGGAATCCAGTCCTTTTGTTGAAGGGTTCAGTCAAGGTGTAACAGTCTCGGAGAAAACGGAACCGTCCCGAGAATGTTACAACAACTACGGCTGTCCCCTGTTACACTGTTACATCCGTCATTCCCGCGCATGCGGGAATCCAGTCCTCTTGCTAACGGGTGCAGCGAGAGCGTAACAGTCTTGGAACCGTCCCGAGAATGTTACAACAACTACGGCTGTCCCCTGTTACACTGTTACACCCTGTTACAGATGTGAGGTGGCGGTAGGGCACAACGCAGCTATACTGATGCAGCGCACGAAGACGGGGCGCATGCTTGATCCGAAGGGAGTGTTGACTGTGGAAAACGATGGTGAAACGATCTCGAGGGTTGCGGCGAAGCGACCCGAGAATACCCCGCGTCAGGCGGCATTCTGGAAGGTCTCGGGCTCATTCCTCTCGAAGGTGCTGGGGTTTCTGCGGGACATCCTTGTGGCGAAGATCTTTGGTGCCACCTACATCGTGGACGTTGCCCAGCTCGTCGAGAGTGTGATCCTGAACATCGTCAGCTTCGTCACGTCTCCCATCTCGATTCCACTTGTCCCCGAGCTGACGCACGCTCGCTTACAGAGCGAACGCGACTACCGTGGTCTCCTGAGCTCCGTGTTTGGCCTGTTTTCGATTGTCGGCCTGGTTCTCTTCACGGCGGTCGCTGTCTTCCCACGCACGTTCGTGACGCTGTTCAGTGGCGGGTTCAAGGGTGACGTCGAAGTCTACGCCGAGTACACGTACCGGTGGATGGCAGCTCTGTCATTGATTGTCGTCATCTCGGCGACCATGAAGACGGCGCTGGCCGTCAAGAAGGACTTCGTCCTGCTGTCGTTCGGCGACGTCCTCATGAATATGGTCGTCATCAGCGGACTGCTGTTCGGCGCGCGCCAGATGGAACTGCCTATCCTCAAGACCGGAGCGCAGCTTCTATCAGCGCTTGCGCTTTGGGCATACTTCGGGATTCGTGAGAAGTGGTTCATCCTGCCGCGGTACGGTCACTGGGACCCCAGGGTGAAGTCGCTGCTCAAACAAGCTGGCCCTCTGTTCATCGGCTCGGCGACGGACATGCTGCTGATTCTCATCGACCGGACGATGGCTTCCTTCCTCCCCGAAGGCTCGATTGCTTCGCTGGGGTACGCTCAGAAGATCTACCTTCTGCCACTTGGTGTCTGGGCGGTTCAGATTGCGGAGTCGTCGTATCCCTACATCGTCTCGGCGTTTGCCACGAGCGACGTGGCGAAGGCCTATCGACTGGCTCGTGGCTCCATCCAGCGTATCCTGTTCTTCGTCGTGCCCGCCGTGGCCGGCCTGCTGCTGCTTGCCCCGTCCATTGTCCGTGTCATCTACCAGCGGGGAGCCTTCAGCGAGGCAAACACGGCTCTCGTGGCGCGCGTTCTGCAGGGGTACATGGGTGTGCTGCTGTTCAGCTCGGTCCAATACATCGAGACCAGGCTCTTCTATGCCAGGCGCAATACCATGACCCCCATGTTTGTCAGCGTTGCCAGTCTGGGGATCAACGTCGCCCTCAACTACCTGTTTGGCTTCGTGTTTCATCTCGGCGCGTACGGGCTTGCCATTGCCTCGTCGATCGCCGCCTTTGTGAGCATGACGCTTATGTATCTTGTGTACCGGCGCATGTATGGAGCGGTCGACTATACCCTGATATTCCGGGACGTGCTGAAGATCGGTGGAGGCACACTGATCATGGCTGCCATGATTGTCGGCCTGCAGGCCCGAATCCACATCCTGCCACTCATCGCTGTCAGTTTCGCCTCGTACATGATGGTGACGGCGCTCCTGCGGGAAGACGAGGCGACGGGCTACCTGAGGATGGGCCGCAGGCTCCTCGCGCGCGTTGGCAAGAAGAGCTGATGCTCACGCCGTGATTTTGTGAGTTTGTCGATTTGCACTAAACTACTCTGTGGCGGCAGAGGCTGAATGCGTGCTGCGAAGGCAGCTGCGCCTGCGTCATGGGCACGCTGGACATGGAGAGGGAGGTTGAGATGACACGAAGGCCGCGAGGTGCTGAACCAGAGGTGATCGACGAGCCCAGGGAGAACGAGGATGTCCGTCACTGTGCTTCGCTGAATGCGTACGGCAGGTACCTGTACGGCCAGGGCAGGTGGGAAGAAGCGCGTGTCTTCTTCGTCAAAGCCTCGAACGTCCTGCCCGACGATGACGTGACGCGTAAGAACCTTGCCGTTGCCTCGAGTGCCTGCGGCTTGAACGATGAGGCCATCGAGATCCTCGCCGATCTGACGGCTAGACTCCCGAATGAGGCATCTCTGCACAACAGCTACGGCCTGGTGCTGCACAATGCCGGTCGCCTCCAGCAGGCGGGGATCGAGTTCGCCCAGGCAGCCGAGCTTGCCCCATCCGAGTACATCTATTGGCATCACAAGGGGACAAATGCTCTTGCCCAGCACAGGACGTCCGCTGCGATAGCAGCGCTGGCCCGTGCCATCGCTCTCCCAGGGGCCGCTCCTGTCTGCTACTACAACCTGGCGATGGCTCTGGGTGCGGCAGGCGAGACGGAACGCGCTACGATGTTCCTGCAGAAGGCGATCGCGCTGCGACCAGACGACCCCGGACTCCTTGTGCGTGCGGTTAAGATCATGAATGGTTGGGGGAGGCATGCCATGGCCATCGAGTGCCTGCAAGCGTTCACCCATGCGGGCAGGCGAAGTCGCGAGGTCGAGGCACTGCTCAGCGAACTGCTTGCTGACGGCTGATCGGGCTCATGCTTCAGGACGACGTCTGGTCATACTGCAGCTCCCTTGAGCTGCTGGCCCCTGGTACCCGTGTGGTCGTCGCCGTTTCGGGCGGGTCGGATTCGGTCGCGCTGCTGCGCCTTCTCTGCTCGCTGCGGGAAACCTGTCATCTCGACGTGATCTGCGCCCATTTCAACCATCAGCTCCGCGGTGCCGAGAGTGATGCGGACGAGGCGTTTGTGCGGGAACTGGCAGGTTCGCTGGACGTGCCCTTTGAAACAGGATCTGACAATGTGGGTGCGTATGCTCTGGAACACCACCTCGGCCGCGAAGAAGCAGCCCGGGAGCTGCGGCTTCGCTTTCTTCGCACGACGGCGCTCACGACGGGAGCTGCGTGCATTGCCACGGCTCACACGCGGGATGACCAGGCGGAGACGGTCCTGTTCCGGCTTCTCAAAGGGACCGGCTTGCGGGGGATGGCGGGCATCGCACCTCGGACAGGGATGTTCATCCATCCGCTGCTCGCAGTGTCAAAGGAACAGCTTCAGAGCTGGCTGAGGGCGCAGGGTTTCGTCTGGCGCGAGGATTCCTCCAATGCGGATGCGCGGTATGAGAGGAACTTCCTCCGCGCGAGCGTGATCCCGCTGATCGAGAGTCGGTTTCCTGCCGCGAAGACGGCCGTCTCCCGAACGGCGAACATCGCACGTGCCGCATGTGAGTTGTTCGAGCGGCAGACCGAGCAGGTGACGGACAACATCGAGATCCTGGAAGCGGGCGACGGGAGGCATCCAGGCGCGTTGCGCCTTGCCAAGGCGGCACTTGTGAGCCTGCCTGACCCCTTACTGCAATATGCGCTCGAGGAGGTGTTTGCGACGTCAGGCGTCGGTCCCAGTTTCGAACGGCTGACGCGGAGTACTCAGGCTATACGGAGCGGCAGGACGGGCATGCGCGTAACGCTGGATGACCGTGTGACGCTGGAGGTGGGTTACCAGCACGTTTATGTCTACGGCGCCGCGTTTACCGGCCGTGTCCTCGAACCACAGGAGATAGGAACGTTCCCCACAACAGTCGACTGGTTCCGGAGACGCCTGACCTTCGAGGGGAAGACGCCTGCGGACCTTCCGTCGGACCTTCGGGACGTTGGTCCGAAGGAAGTATGGTTCGACCTCGACGCAGTGCGATTGCCGCTCTCGGTACGCCACGCGCGGCCCGGGGACCGCATGACGACGTTTGGGGGACATCGACGCAAGCTGCAGGACCTGTATGTCGACGCAAAGGTAGACCGGGTGCTCCGGGCGCGGCGGCCGGTGGTGTGCGATGCAGATGGCATCATCTGGGTGCCCGCCCTTGCCCGCAGCGCCACAGGAGTAGTGACAGCAGAGTCGCGCCGCTTCCTGCGCATTGTATACTATAGTTCACAGTGCTAAGTTGTCTCACAGTGGGAGCGGGGTAGAATACATGGACATGAGAGACGATATACTAGAAGTTCTGGTCTCGACCGAGGAAATCCAGAAACGCACAGCCGAGCTGGGGCAGCAGATAGGACGTGACTACGAGGGCAGGAACCCGCTGATGATCTGCATTCTGCGGGGCGCCGTCGTGTTCCTGTCCGACCTCATCCGCTCGGTGCCTGTTCACGTCATGGTAGACTTCATGGGCGTGAGCAGCTATGGCGGCACCAACATGGATAGCACGGGCGTCATCAAGATCACGCGTGACGTCGACGCCAACGTGGCGCACCGCGACATCATCATTGTCGAGGATATCGTCGACACAGGCCTTACGATGAAGGCGCTGATCGATCTCATGAAGACGAGGGGCCCCAGCAGTATCGAGATCTGCACGTTCCTCTCCAAGCCGCAGCGCCGAAAGGTGGACGTGGACATCAAGTACTGCGGGTTTGAGATTCCCAACAAGTTCGTCATCGGTTACGGGCTGGACTACGACGAGAACTACCGGAACCTGCCATTCGTCGGTGTCCTGAAATCCGAGGTCTACGAGAAGAGAAAAGAGGAGAAAGGATAAGTGGCCAACCAGAAGAAGAATGCAGGCTCTAACCCGAATCTGCTGAAAGAGCTCATCGGATGGGCCCTTCTCTTTGCCGTGCTATGGGGCGCCTATTCGCTGTTCAGGCCTGCTGTGGCCCAGCCGGCGCAACTCACATATACCGATTTCGTGGCCAGGGTTCAGGCCGGAGAGGTCAAGGACGTCAAGTTCGAGATTTCGGACGTTGTCCAGACCGGTACGGGAACGCTGAAGGACGGCACCAAGTTCACGACCATCGCGCCCCTGTATGACGCCAGCCTGTATCCGCTGCTGGTCGAGAAGGGTGTGCAGGGGGACTTCAACAAGGCGCAGACGAGCATCTGGCTGACGCTGCTGGTCAATGTCCTGCCGTTTGTGCTCCTGATCGGGTTCTGGTTCTTCATGATGCAGCGCATGCAGGGCGGCCAGAACAACCAGGTGTTCAGCTTTGGGAAGAGCAAGGCCAAGCTGTTCATGGACAACCGCCCGCGCGTGACGTTCAAGGATGTTGCGGGTCTGGATGAGGCCAAGGAAGAGACAGGCGAGCTGATCGACTACCTCAAGAACCCCAAGAAATTCTCGGCAATGGGTGCCAAGATTCCCAAGGGCGCCTTGCTGGTCGGACCTCCTGGTTGTGGAAAGACACTGCTTGCGCGTGCGATCTCTGGCGAGGCCAAGGTGCCGTTCTTCAACGTGTCGGGTTCGGAGTTCGTCGAGATGTTTGTCGGCGTGGGCGCAAGCCGCGTCAGGGACTTGTTCGCACAGGCGAAGCAATATGCTCCATGCATTGTGTTCATCGACGAAATCGACGCCGTGGGGCGCCATCGCGGCGCAGGCATCGGCGGCGGCAACGACGAACGTGAGCAGACCTTGAACCAGCTGCTCGTCGAGATGGACGGCTTTGACGCGAATAAGGGCATCATCATCCTTGCGGCAACGAACCGGCCTGACGTTCTGGACCCGGCTCTGCTGCGTCCGGGCCGCTTCGATCGGCGCGTTGTCGTCGACCTGCCGGATGCCAAGGGACGAGAGGAGATCCTCAAGGTGCACGCTTCGGACAAGCCGTTTGCAATTGACGTCATGTTAGGCACGATCGCCAAGGAGACCGCCGGCTTCACAGGAGCCGACCTGGAGAACCTGCTGAACGAGAGCGCACTGCTTGCCGTCCGCAGGGGCAAGACGGATATCACGATGGAAGAGGTCGAGGAAGCCATCGACAAGGTCATCGCTGGACCACAGAAGAAGTCCAGAGTCATCAGCGCCGACGAGCGCCGGCGCATCGCCTACCACGAATCCGGGCATGCTGTCGTCGGCAAGGCTCTGGCCGCGCGTGAAGAAGTCCACCGCATCAGTATCGTGTCACGCGGTATGGCCCTCGGGTTCACGTTGCAGCTCCCCACAGAAGACCGGTACATGCGCACGAGCGAGGAGCTCCTCAGAGAAGTTGCCGGCCTGCTCGGCGGAAGCGCTTCCGAGAGACTCTTCCTGGGAAGCATCTCGACCGGACCTTCGAACGATCTCGAGCGGGCCACGGACGTCGTCCACCGCATGATCCGTGCGTATGGCATGAGCGAGAAACTCGGTCCCCTGACCTATGGCAAGACCAGTGACCTGGTGTTCCTTGGGAAGGAACTCAGTGAGGAGCGCAACTACAGTGAAGAGACCGCCCAGACCATCGACGCTGAGGCCAGACGCCTGGTTGAAGAGCAGTACCGCCGCGCGACCGAAGTCCTGGAGATGAATCGTGCCGTGCTGGAGAGTCTGGTGACTACCCTGCTGGACAAGGAGACGTTGCAGGGGCCAGAACTCCAAGAGGCGCTCAGGGGCGTCATCGACCTGACGGCGAGCACTGTGCACATTCAGGCGCCCGCTTCGCAGTCTGGTTCGCCGGTGAGCACGCAGCCTGCCTCATAGTCCGGACACAGAGATATCAGCAAGGCCCCAGCCGTCAGGCTGGGGCCTTTTCTTGTCCTGAACGCTCGTAGCGTTCTCAGGCGCGGTTGGCAGTGCCAAACAATTCGATCTTGCCGCGCACGCCATCCCTGATAGCCTGCAACTGTGGCTTTGCAAGATCCCGGAACCCAATGGCGTCCGGGTTCTGCTCGAACATCGCCTTGACGGCGAGGGCGGCTTTTTTCTGCAGGAAGGTTGCAATATTGATCTTGGTGATGCCTAGCTGGATGACCTGCCTGACATCCTCATCCACTGCGCCCGAGGCGCCATGCATGACAAGCGGGACAGTCGGCATGGCTTCGTGCAGCTTTCGGCAGAGTTCGACATCGAGATGGGCGGCCTGGATGGCCATGGCGTGGACCGTTCCAATGGAAACAGCCAGAGCGTCGACATGCGTATCAGCGAAGAAGCGAACTGCCTCGTCGACTGCGGTGTAGTGCATATCCTCGGCCTCGGCAGCTTCGCCGTCCTCGGACTTGCCGACCTTGCCGATCTCCGCCTCGACGGCCACGCCTACCTGGTGGGCGGCTTCGACGACCTGGCGCGTGATGGCGACGTTTTCGGCGTATGGCAGCGAGGAACCGTCAAACATGACGGAGCTGAACCCGGCACGCAGTCCTTCGACACACCGCAGGAAGCTCTTGCCGTGATCGAGGTGCACGACGACGGGAATGGCAACCTTGGCAGCGTAGTGACGGGCGATCATGCTCAGTTCTTCGAGCCCCGCAAAATCAGAGCTGCCCTGCGAGATCTGGAGGATGACAGGCGCCTTCATCTCAACCGAGATTTCGACGACAGCCTTGGCATATTCCAGGTTGTGGATGTTGTACGCGCCGACCGCGTAGTGGTTCGTGAGTGCGTCCTGCGTGACTTCTTTCAACGTTACCAGCATTGTGCCACCTCCACGTGGTTAGACAGCCTTGATGTATTTTCCGTAGCCGGCTCCTGCAGGAAACCACCCCGAACCGTCGTAGACCTGATTGCCGCGCACAAACGTCTGGCGGACCGCGCCTCGCAGCTCGCGCCCCTCAAAGGGCGTGTACTTGTTCTTGGCGTAGAGGTCCTGGGCGTGCACGGTCAAAGGCGCATTCAGGTCGATGCAGGCGAAATCGGCATCAGAACCGACTGCAAGGACGCCTTTCCGCGGGAAGAGGCCAAGACGCTTTGCCGGGTTGGTACTCATGATTTCGCCAAACCTATAGAGGTTCATGTCCCGGACCGTGCAGGCTTCGTGCAGCATCAGCGGCACACGGAGCTGAACGCCAGGCATGCCCGCATAGGCATTCCAGATATTGTCGGTGACCTTCTCCCGTGGGTAGATGCCGGCTGCATGGTCGGTCGTCACGTAGTCGATCGTCCCGTCCAGCAGCCCCGCCCAGAGCACCTCGTTGTCGTAGCGGTCGCGAAGAGGCGGCGTGCACTTGGCCAGACTGCCCAGGCGCACAAAGTCTTCCCGGTTGAGCATCAGGTAGTGCGGGCAGGTCTCAGCCGTGGCGTCGATGCCCTGACCCTTGGCCTGCCGGACAAGGTCGACTCCTGCGGATGTTGACATGTGGACGATGTGGACGCGCGTGTGTTCGCGCCGGGCGAGAGCAAGGACCGTCGAAACGGCGAGGGGTTCCGCATCGTAGGTGCGGCCGTCCTTGTATGCCAGAGGGTCCGAACGGCCCTCCCGCATGATCTTGTCGGTGTAGTACGTGGCAAGGAAGTAGTCCTCGGCGTGCACCGCCACCAGCATGTTGAAGTCGCGTGCAGCCTCGAAGAGCATCACCATCTGGCGCGTATCGAGACGCGGATAGGTCTGCATGCCCGAGATGGTATAAGCCTTGATGCCGACGACGCCCAGCTCCTTGAGTTCCGGCAGCAGTCGGCGGAAGGCGCCGCTGTCGATGAAGGTTGGGGTCGTTCCGCCCCAGAACGCGTAATCGACGTAGGCCTTGGACTCCACAGCCTTCATTTTTGTTCTGAAGTTGTCGGACGTGGTCACCGGCGGAAGCGACGTGCACGGCATGTCGACGATGGTCGTGACACCGCCCGCGGCAGCCCCCATCGTGCCGGTGCCGAAGTCCTCGCGTTCCGTGAAGCCGGGATCGTCGAAGTGGACATGGCCGTCGACCCCGCCCGGCATGACAAAGAATCCATGCAGGTCGGTTGCGGCGACTCCAGCAGGAGCAGGCTCACCGCGTGCAGGGGAGAACTTTTCGATGATGCCGTCTGTGACCAGCATGTCGACTGCCAGGAGCGTACCGTCGGGTTGTGCTATCTGAGCGTTCTGGAAGAGCAGCTGCATGGCAAACCTCCCTTAGATGAACAGACTGACGACTTTGAACTTCTCGACGTCGATCAGGCCGAAATCCGTGATCTTGAGCTTTGGAATGACCGGAAGAGCCATGAACGCCAGTGTCATGAACGGATCGTCCAGCGGGCAGCCTGTTGCGTCGCGCATCACCTTGCCCAGGTCATCCAGGCGGGCCGCGACCTCAGGTACGGACAGGTCGGACATGAGACCGCCATATGGGAGCGGGAGAGAACCGACAACTTGTCCGTTGGCCGTCACCGCGAGGCCGCCGCCAATGAAGGCGACCTGCTGTACGGCCAGCAGCATGTCGCGGTCGGCAACGCCGCACACGACGATGTTGTGGGAATCGTGGGCAACCGATGAGGCCACCGCCCCCTGTTTCATCTGGAAGCCGCTGATGAACCCTACGCCCACGCGCCCCGTGGCGTGATGGCGTTCGAAAACTGCCACCTTCAGGACGTCCTGGTCGGTGTCCGACACAACAAAGCCGTGTGCGTCGACTCTTGGGTCGACGCGACGCTCGCCGGTCACAACCTGATGGGGGATCAGCTGCAGGACTCGGAGCTGCTTGCCCGGCTCGGCCTTGACACGCAGGCTCTGGTAGGTGGGAGTAGCTATGTTGATGCTGTTCTTGATGCCGTAGCTCCTCGAGGGATGCCCGTCGTCAGCGCCCAGGTAGCGTCCGTCCTTTGCCACCAGTTCTCCCTTGGCATAGGTGGATGACGGCTGAACGTGCCGCGGGTCCGGAAAGATGATGAAGTCGGCCCAGTAGCCGGGGGCAATGGCCCCTTTGCGAGGAAGGTTGTAGTGGGTGGCCGGGTTGAGCGAGCCCAGGCGTACGGCGGTCGGGAGGTCGACACCTGCTTCAAGCAGCAGGTTGACCGCGTAGTTGATATGCCCTTCCGCAAGCAGGTCGGACGGGTGCCGGTCGTCTGTCGCCAGCATGATGCGGTGCATGTTCTCTCTGGTCAGCAGTGGAATCAGGGCTTTCACGTCCCGTGTCACCGATCCCTCGCGCATCATGATCCACATTCCGCGGGCCAGCTTTTCACGGGCTTCATCTGCCGTCGTGCATTCGTGGTCGGTCGAGATGCCCGCGCCAATGTATGCCTCCAGGTCTTGCCCGGTGATGAAGGGCGCGTGCCCGTCGATCAGCTGTCCATCGAAGGCGGCCAGCTTGGCGAGGACCGCCGGATCCCTGAACAGGATGCCAGGGTAATTCATGAACTCCGCAAGACCCAGGACTCGCGGGTTGTGGCTCAGCTCCGACAGACGGTCAGCGTCAAGCGTCTCGCTGTTGGTTTCGAGGTGTGTCGCCGGGACACAGGAGGGGAGCATGAAGTAGAAATCCAGCGGAGAGTTGCGCGTGGCCTCGAGCATGAACCGGATGCCGCGCGCTCCAGCGACGTTGGCGATCTCATGCGGGTCCGCGATCACTGCGCCGGTGCCACATGCAAGCGCCACCTTGGCGAATTCGCCCGGGACGACCATGGTGCTCTCGATATGCATGTGGCCGTCGACAAAACTGGGCGCAGCATAGGCGCTTTTGCCGTCGACGACCGTCACGCCGTCATATCGCCCGATTCCTGCGATCTGGCTGCCCGATACTGCAATGTCGACATCGTCCTCGATGTGCCCGTCAAAGACGTTCACCAGGTGGATGTTCCTGATGACCACGTCTGCCGGTGTGCGGCCGGCTGCGACGTCGATCAGCCGTGCGATGCGTTCCTGAACTGTCTGAGTTTTGCGGTTCATGCGTCTTGCCTCACGCCTTTTCCAGAATGCGGACCAGCTCAGTGTTTGCCTGTTCGACAAGAGCCTCCTCGTCACATCCGATGACCTGGCCATCACGGTAGACGATTCTTCCATCGATGATCGTACACGCTATATTGCTTGTGGACGCCTCGTAGACCAGTCGACAGTATACGTTTGTGTGAGCTCCCGGCTGAGCGAACATGTCCCGTCCAAGGTCCACAAGCACAATGTCGGCTCGCTTGCCCGGTTCCAGCGTTCCCAGTTCCTCGTCCATGCCGAGTGCTTTTGCGGCATCCACAGTCACCATGGAAAAGACCTGTTCGGGAGTCATTGTCTGTGGCCCGTATTGCGGCCTGAACGCCGTCGCCAGAACGGCGAGCTCACGTACGGCGTCCATCCTCCCTCCATACACGGGACTGTCGAACCCGGGAAGGACCGGCGTTCCCTTGCGGACAAATTCGGGGAGGCGGGACAGGGGGCGGCCGAGTTTCAGATCGGCCGTCACGTTGATGACGACGCGCGCGCCGGCCTTGCGGATGACGTTCTGCTCCAGCTCCGAGGCAAACGACGGGTTGACCAGGAACGTATGCTCTCCCAGGACCCCCATCGTCTCGAGAGAAGCCAGCTCCTGAGGGCCGCTTTCGCGGCGCATGCGCTCGATCTGGCTCTTGTCCGTTGTCAGGACGATCTTGAGGGGATAGCCACCTGCATCGGCGAAAGCCTTGGCCTGTGTCAGGCACTCATCGGTACAAAAGAGAGGGTTCGTGGTGTTCACCGCATATCGCAGCAAGCCGCCCTGGCCGCTCGCTGCGATATCGTGGACAAGCGCCTGCGCGTCGGACATCTGTTCGCGGAGCGACATGCGCAGAGTCTCAGGCCAATCCGGCGTGCGGTCGGCCAGCAGGCGTCCGCCGATGAGCCTGAACCCGAGCGTGCGGGCTGCCTGGAAGATCTGATCCATGTGGCGCATCGAGCCGCCTTCGAAGAGCGTCGTGACGCCGCTGCGAATCGACTGGCACATGCCGAGTTCAGCCGAGCAGCGAACCTGTTCGGGAGAAAAGCCTCCAACAAGCCTGAGAGCCGTTCTCTCGCGCTCGGCATCATCCAGGATCTGGTCGGTCTGACCACGAAGAAGGCTCAAACCGAGGCGAGCATGACCAAAGATCAGGCCAGGCAGGACAATCATGCCTGACGCGTCGATCGTGACGTCAGGGCGTTCGCCGCGGCCGATGGCAGTGTCGATGCGCTTGATACGTCCGTCAGCGACGAGCAGGTCAGCCTTGAGGGGCTGACGGTCGCCACCCATGGTCAGCAGTGTTCCGTTCTTGATGAGCAGCTTGTTCATAGTAGTTGTTCTGGTCATTGTACCCTGCGAGCACCTCTTTGTCAAAGCGCGGACGCCTGTGCGAAACCATGTATACTATTGACGACGAGGAGGGACCATGAGCCAGACAGTCATGATAGAAGCATTGGGACAAGGGATCGATGCCCGGACTCAGGCGCTCGACGATGTGTTTCGCTGGATGGAGCCTCAGGGGCTCGATGGCAAGAGAGTTCTTGTGTTGCTTGGTGACATGCCTGTGCGGCCGGACCTGGTGGTGCGGACGGTGCGGACGCTGTCCGGAGCGGCCCGGGTCGACCTTGCGGCAAGGTCTCTGGCTGGCTATGATGAGGCATATCGGAGCGCCTTGACACGCCTGCTGGGCGAACGTGGCGACCTGATCGAGATGATATCCGGGGAGTACGAGTCGCTGACGGTGCCCGAGAGGTCCTACGCACGCCAGCTGCACAAGATGGAGACCCCCGAGCGTCGGTACATCAAGCAGGCATTCGTGTCACGATGCCTTGCCGAAGCTGACCTGTTCGTTGTCGTACGCGGCCTCGAGCTCAACAGGTTCTCCGGCGTTCATGGTATCTTCGCCACTGTCCTCGACTGCGTTCCCACAAAGACGCGGACGGAGGTCCTGAGCTATGCGGCATATGGACTGATGGGAGAGGCTCTTCTGGATATCTGGTCCGCGATCGGGGGAGTCTTCCTGTTTGGTGTCTTCGACGGCGAACGGGCCTGCGAAGAGACGTACGGGAGAACCGCTGAGACCGGCGTGATCCTGGCCGGGATCGACCCCGAGGAATTGGACGGCTATGCGCTCATCGCAAGTGGTGGCAGGGTTTCCTGGTCGCCGTTCGGGTCTTCGGCATCGGCACGCATCGGGAGGAGCGGTCGCGGAAGGACGGCGGATGTTGCCTCCAATATCTCGCTGGATGAACTGCGGGCACGCGTGCCCGACGGGTTCCTGCAGAAGCCCCCTGTCCGCAGTGCATTTGGCTCTCCACCTGTCTTCCGGTTTTCCAGACGTCCAGACAACTTCGACACGCTTGTCTGCCCGACGGGCGCGATCGAGGAAGGACAGAACGGCATACCACTCATCAGGCGCGCAGCGTGCGTCACATGTGGGTGGTGTCTCAAGGAGTATGCCGAGGTATCGGCGTCAAGGAGATAGGTCCTCAAGGCCTCAGCATGAAGAAGGGGCGCACACGTGCGCCCCTTCTTCATGCACTGCGTCGGCCCCTTCGGTCCTAGCTGAAGGAAATAAGATCCTCGAGGGATTCGGCCGATATCTCTGGAGCCTTGAGACTCGCTGTCTCGACGATACTGACGTCCTTGTAGTTCTTCGAGATGTTCTTGTACGTCGTGAGGTAGTTCTGATACCCCATCTTCTTGGTCACCAGCAGAGCTTCGCCGACAAATCCCGGCGCCTCGAGGCGCATTGCCAGATCCCGGGCAATCGACAGCTCGATGGGAGACAGAGCGACGACGGTGAGCTTGATCACCTGGCGCATCTCCTCTGGCACGTTCTGCAGGTCCTTGGCCGAGACGGCAAGTTTGGAGATACGATTGCGATACCCGCCGCGGAACAGCTGCGCCAGCGCGCCGGCGTCAGCGACAACGCCATCTTGCAGCAGCGTGTCGAGTTCGACATCGCCCGAGAACATGGAGGGCGGTGGGGCTGGCCTGCTTGCTGGAAGCGGTGCGAACGGGGGTACGGGGACAGCGGTGCTTGCTGTGGCGCCAGCCGCAGCCATCGTCTGCTGGAACGATTCCTCGTCGGCCAACAGTCGCGACAGGAGGTCCGCGCTGGACGGTGTCGGCGGGTTGGCCTCCGGCAATTTCGTCGCCGCGGGTTCGTTTTCTGCCTCAACAGGGACGACCTCAACAGGAACTGCCTCGGGTGTTGCTACGACTTCTGACGTTTCTGGCGCTGCTGGCAGTGCCTCTTCAGTAGGTGAGACTTCCTCAAGGACCGGAGTAGTCATCTCCTCGGCCGAACCTGGCTCTTCGATGGAACCTGACTGCAGGGTGACAGGTTCCTCTGGAACGGGGATTTCTTCAGCCTGAAGGGTCCCCTCGGCTACCGAAGGCTCTTCGGAAGGCAAGGGTCGATCGAGAGGCACAACGGTGTCAGAAGCGGTGCTTTCAGGCTCAACGGGCTGGACCGGAGCTTCCTGCCCGATAGGTCTCAGGTCGGGTTCAGGGAACGGTTCGGGGAGTGTTTCTGGGGGCAGTTCCTGGGCAAAGGAAGTGTCCTGCAGAGGAGTGAGGAGAGCTTCCGAAGGGATGTCGGCTGGAGCTGTCGGAGCAGCCATGATGGGTTCCGGCTGTTCGGTTTGAGCCGCAGGTGATTCTGCCTCGGACGAGGTGAACTCCAGCGGCGGCGGCATGTCTGGCGCAATCGTGGCGGCAGCATCCGCGGGTACGGTGGGCACTACAGTGGACACCGCATCTGTGCCGCCGAAGAAGCCAAGTGGCTCCAGGGCAATCTCAGGGACGGACAATGGTTCGAGCCGCGTATGCGATGATTCCTCGGCGACTGCGGGTTGGGCTGCCGGTTCCTGCACCGGTGGTGTTTCCGGCTTTTCGTGGGTTCGTGCCAGTTGATCCAGTGATGTCGCCGGCGACGGTTTTGGGCCTTGTTCCACAAGGCCGAACTCAATGACGTTTTCTCCCTGCCCTGCTGTTCTGGGGGACACTCTGGGCAGGCGCTTGCGCACGTTGTGCCGGGGACGCAGAGCGAGGACAAGGATGATAAGGGCAAGAACGACAACGATCCAGAACATCCATATCGCCACAAGCTCAGGCGCCACTGAGAGGCCAGTCACCAGGCGTCCCAGAATTGGCACGATCAGCGCAGACACAGGCAGAAACAACCGGACGGCGAGGTCATTGATCGCCTGTGTCGCAGTCTCGAGAATCTTGAGTGCCTGACCCGAAACGAAGAAATCACGGACACTCATAGACACCGAGGCAACAAACGCACCAGCCGAGCTGGACGAATCCGCCTGAACACACGCCGTCGGCACAAGGGCCACGAAGGCGCAGCAGAATACCAGAAGTCCTGTCAGAGTGTTTCTCGCTTGTTTTCTCATACCATGAGCACCATCCTTGTAGCAAGAATGTTACAGGCCATTCGCCGTTTTGCAACTATGCAGTGCCTGTCCGTGTGCTGCCCCGCTCGGTCAGCTTGTGCAGACTGGTACAGCAAGTATAATGCCAATATTGAAAAGAGTGATGCACATTCGGGCGTCAATGCGGAGGCGCGTATGCCATTGGCTGGTGATCTATCGGGGTTGAGCGTCGATGAAACCATTTTGTTCATCATGAGGGGTGGAAAATCGGGACGCCTCGTTCTGAACCACGATGCTGTGGAGAGCTCGCTGTATTTTGACGCGGGGGCAATTGTCGAGGTGATCCATGGTCGTGCTCATGGTGTGGAAGCCCTTGCCGGTGCGTTGGCCACATGCTCTACCGGACAGGTCACCTTCTACGAGGACGAACAGATACCGGCACCCTCGATGCACGTGGACGAGTCCCAGTTGTCCAGTATGGCGCGACAGGCGCACATTGAGGCGGACACAATGACACCTGCTTTGCCAGACATCGACGAGAAGTTGACGCTGAGGCTGTCATTCGCAGACCCTCCTTCGCTGACACCATTGCAGTGGCTGCTGCTGGCCCAGATCCCCCAGCGTCGCACGTTGCGACACCTGTGCAAGGGGCGAGACCCGCTCGCGGTCAAGAAGGCCTTGTCTCCCCTGCTCCTCAGCGGACTCGTGCAGCGGACTGGACAGGTCATGTCTCCAGATATCGTCGGAGTCCGTCTTGCCGTGGTCAAGGGGTACACGCGGGACGAGGAAGCCGTCGAAGTGGACCAGGAGATCGTTGCGGGATGGCGAGAGTCGGGTATCTTCACGGGGCGGGTGCTCGTCGGAGAGCACGTCTTCACTGCATTGGCGAGACAGGGATTGGGCAAGAGCATCCTGATGTCTGTGCCTGCTTGCCGGCTATGCGGTGTGCGCGACGCACAGGAGGTCAACGTCACCCCTGCGCCATGAGACGCTGTGCCAAGATCCAGAACATCAAACCCCCGGCCGCACGGCAGGGGGTTTGATGCATGAGGACTGAGTTGTTCTCGACAATCAGGACCTGAGGATGTCCTTCTCGATGAGCTTGAAGACCTTTGTGGGACACTTGGCGACGCAGATGCCGCATGAGGTGCACAAGTGCTCGTCCACGACAGGGAGCCCGCGTTCCATGTGAATAGCTCCTTCGGGACAGGACTTGACGCATATCTCGCACTTGATGCAACCGGTCTTGCATGTCGCGATGACCTTCGATTTCACGGGATTCCGATTGGAACAGAGGGGCATTGCGCCCTTTCTGGCGCGCGAAACCTTCGTGAGAACGTTCTGGGGGCAGGAATCGACGCACTTCCCGCACCCGGTGCACTTGACCGTGTCCACATGAGGAAGGCCGTCGTCCCCCATATGAAGCGCGTCGAACGGACAGACTACGGTGCAGTCGCCGAGGCCGATGCACGACCACTGACACAGCTTCGTGCCTCCCGACGTTATCTTGGCGGCACGGCAGGACTGAATGCCTGCATAGTCGGCTTTGAGAGGGGCCTTGTCTTTCGATCCCTGGCACACGAGAACGGCGATCTGGTCGACAGCGCTGGATGTGAGGCCGAGCAGTGCGGCGATCTGGTCGCCCGCATTCCTGCCACCCGTGGTGCAGCGGTCAGGAGCGACCGTCTGATGGGCGACCGCAAGCGCGAAGGCGTCACAGCCCGCGAAGCCGCAGGCGCCGCAGTTGGCCCCAGGGAGGATGGCACGGACCTTGTCGACCAATGGGTCACTGGGGACCGCGAACTTTTCGCGGAAGAAGCCCAGGGCGATACCGATCAGCAAACCGAGGATGGCAGAGACAATTGCTGTTTCGAGGACAATTCTCATCGGGACCTCACTTGATGAGCCCTGCGAAACCCATGAATGCCACCGCTATGATGCTTGTCGTGAGGAACAGGATAGGCGTATCCATCATGAAGGCGGGAATCGCGGAGTTCTTGAGCCGCTGACGCACACCCGCCAGGAGGAGCATCGCAAGCAGATATCCCAGCGACACAGCGACTGCAAAGACGATCGACTGCACGAAGTTGTAGTTGTTCGTGATCTGATCGAACGTGACAGCCAGGATGGCGCAGTTGGTCGTGATCAGTGGGAGATAGATGCCCATGGCATGGTAGAGCGTAGGGACGCTCTTCTTGAGATAGAACTCGACCAGCTGGACCAGCGCGGCGATGACCACGATAAACACCAGGATCTCGAGGAACTCGAGCCCATTCGGCTTGAGAATCCAGTGGTAGATGGGCCACGTGACGGCTGAAGCCATCACGGTGACGAAGGTTACGGCCAGTCCCATGCCCACCGACTGTCCTACGTCGGACGTCATGCCGATATAGGAGCATAGTGCGATGAAGCGCATGAGGATGATATTGTTGATGAGGAACGCCGCGACGAAGATCTTGATCAGGTCAGACATTTCCCCTCCTATGCCTTTTCGGCCGAGCTGTTGCCGGGCAACGTGCAGCAGCTATCCTGGGTCGGTTCCGGTTTTCTGCCAGCCAGCAGTTTTCGGCGCAGGTCGTTGCTTGCTGCCATCCAGAGGGCGAAGACGAGAAAGCCACCGGGTGGCAGGATGAAGAAGATCATGGGTTCGAAGGATGACGGCATGATCTGGAATCCCAGAAGCGTGCCGTTTCCCAACAGTTCCCGGACAACCGCCAGGGCGACGAGTACCCAGGTGAAGCCAATGCCCATCCCGAGACCGTCGAAGAGAGAGTCGAGCACAGGCTGCTTGGAGGAGTAGGCCTCGACGCGTCCCATGACGATGCAGTTCACCACGACGAGCGGGATGAAGACACCCATGGACTTGGAAAGGGCGGGAAAGTACGCTTTCATCTCGAGGTCCATGATGGTCGTGAATGCGGCAATGACAATCAGGAAGATGGGCATGCGGATGCTGTCCGGAATCAGGTTTCGGAACAGTGAGATGATGACCTCGGACAGGACCAGGACGAAGGTCAGCGCGAGGCCCATGCCGATTCCGTTGGCCACGCCGGTGGTGACGGCCATCGAGGAGCAGAGGCCGATCATGATGACAAACAGCGGGTTCTCGACGATGAGACCGTTGACGAAGATACCGAACAGGCGTTTCACAGGCCACCTCCTGCAAGGGCCTTGACGAGAGCGTCGGCAGTTGCTTTCACGAGCGCTGTGGCTCCTGCGCTACTGAATGTAGCCCCTGAGGCTGCGTCGATGTTCGCGCCGACCTCGAGAGGTGCGCCGGCTTTCTTGCCGACGAACTGCTGGGCGAATTCTGGTGCGAGAATCGAACTGCCCAGGCTGTCGGTACACTCCAGAATCTGAACGCCAAGAATCGTTCCATCAGTAGCAACGCCTACAAGAACGGTGACGTCACCATCATAGCTTGTCGCCTTGGCTTTCGCGGCTGCGCCGACGATAGCTCCGGCTTTGGTTCCCACAGACGTTTCCAGGATGGAGACACCAGGAATGCTGGACGTCGCAGGTCTGGAGGACGTTCGGACGGTATCCGCCGACGGAAGGACAGCTTGTGGCTCTTGGGATGAACCTCCAATGCCGAGGACGTCGGAGACAGCCTTGCCAACGACCTGAACCAGATTGGTAATGGCTCTGCTCGTGATGGTTGCACTGGTGATCGCGAGCACGTCCTCCTTGACGACGAAGGGGTCGGTGAGTCTCTTGCCGGCGAACTGCCCCGGGAATGTCGTCCTGGTGGTCTTGTCGACGTAGTACGTTGAGCTTGCGGCATTCGCGCCGAGACCGGGGGTGTCCTTGTTCTCGAGGACTTTCACGCCCGTGATGGTTCCGTCGGTCGAAACGCCGACGATCAGGGTCGTAAGGCCGCCGTAGCTGGGACCTTGGACCTTGACAGCTATGCCGAGTGATCCTGAAGGGCCGTTTGCCGTGTATGCTGCATCGAAGGTGACCTTGGGGTTTGTGGACTTCACCGTATCCGTTGGAGTGAACCCAGTTGCCTTGGGGAATACTTCGCGAAGACCGGCCTGGAGATCGGCCTCCTGACGCTGCGCAATGGTCTTGCTCGTACTGTTGTAGACGAATGCAAGCCCGACACAGCCGACAGTGCAGTATACTGCCAGGATGAGCCCCAGCTTGATCATCTGCCAGCGCTTCATGTGTTCACCTTCCTGGGCTTCACGAACCCGAACTTGTGGGGGATGATCTTGTCCAGATACGGTACGACGACGTTCATGAGCAGGATGCCGTAGGTGACGCCCTCAGGGAAGTTGCCGAGTTGACGGATGAGAACCGTCATGAGTCCTGCGCCAATGCCAAAAGCCCACTTGCCAACGGGCGTCACAGGGGTCGTAACATAGTCTGTGGCCATGAAGAACGCTCCCAGCAGGATGCCGCCGGCCAGCACCGAGAAGACCGGGTCCCGTCCAAAGAGCCAGGACGCGGCGAATGTCGTCGCGACCATGGCGACCGGTGTCCGCAGGTCGATGATGCGTGTCACTACCAGGAACGCGGCTCCCAGCAGGAGCAGTAGCCCAGACGTCTCACCGATACAGCCTGAACGGTTGCCAAGGAACATCTGAAGGTACAGAGCCGACTTTTCACTGACCCCGACACTCTTCATGACGTCGGTGAGGGCTCCGCCCAGCTTCAGGATACCGAGAGGCGTCGCAGTCGTCGTCGCGTCGACGGCAGCCGCGTGCAGAGAGGGAGACCAGCGTGTCATGAACGCCGGCCAGCTCATCACCAGAATGGCGCGCCCCACGAGGGCCGGATTCGCGAAGTTGCCACCGAGCCCTCCGAACAGCTCCTTGGCCACGACGATGGCGAACGCCGAGCCGACCGCAGCCATCCACAACGGTGAGGACACCGGCAGGATGAGCGCAAGCAGCATTCCCGTGATGACCGCGGACAGGTCGGTGATGTGTGTCTCGCGGCGAAGCGCTGTGCGGAACAGGAATTCGGCAGCAACGGCACTGACGACGGATACCGCAGTAACCAGCAGCGCCCGGGGTCCGAAGTAGTAGACGCCTCCGGCCAGGGCGGGGAGCAGGGCGATGATGACCATGCCCATCGTTTTCTGGATGTCGTTGCCGGTCACGAAGTGTGGTGCACCGGACAAGACAAGCTTCATCGCCTTATTTTCCATGGCGGGCCTCCTTGGCACGCTGGTTGCGGAGAAGGTCCTTGCCGAGCTTGAACTGCTGGGTGAGAGGGATACGTGCCGGGCAGACGTAGCTGCAGGCACCGCATTCGAAACAGTCAACAAGGCCGATGGCATCGGCACGGTTGAGATCATCGGAGAGGAGCGCGGCATTCAGCAGCATAGGCAATAGCCGTGCCGGACAGGCATCTGCGCAGCGGCCGCAGCGGATGCACTGACGCTCCACATACTGCTTCGATTCCGCGGCAGTGAAGAACACGATACCGCTGGTGCCCTTGGCGACCGGGATCTGCAGCGATGGTACGGCGACACCCATCATGGGGCCGCCGAACATGACTTTGCGGAGGTCGTCGCTGATCTGAATGACGTTGGGAATGAGGTCAGCGATGAGTGTCCCGATGGGGGCGTACAGGTTTTTGGGTGTTGCGCAGGCTCCGCCTGAGACGGTGAAACCACGTTCGATCAGCGGTTTGCCGTCAGCGAACGCTTCTTTGATGGCCTTGAGCGTCCCGACATTCTGGACGATGACGCCGATGTCAGCCGGCAGTCCGTGAGAAGGGACTTCACGTCCGGTGACGGCCTTGATGAGCATCTTCTCCCCGCCTTCGGGGTACTTGGTTGCAACGAGGACAGCCTCCATCGGAATGCCGTGACTATGCCCGGCAAACTGCTGTTCGATGACAGGAAGAGCGTCCGCTTTGTTGGATTCAATCGCGACGACTGCTCTCGTGGCTCCCACAATGTGTGCCGCAATGGCCAGTCCCTCGACGACGTCCGCAGGCGATTCGATCATCGTCCGGTAGTCGATCGTCAGGTAGGGCTCGCATTCTGCACCATTGGCAATGATGGTGTCCACGGGCTTGTCTGCAGGGGGAGCCAGCTTGACGTCAGTGGGGAAGGATGCGCCGCCCATGCCGACGACTCCAGCATCGCGCAAGCGAGCGATCGCTTCCTCACGTGAGCAGACAAACGCGTCGAGCGGCGGCATGTACGCTGTTTCGTTGGTTCCGTCAGCTTCAATGAAGACAGCCATGCCGTCCTTCAGATTGCTCTGGGGGGCAGGCTCGATCTTCTTGACGATGCCGGTGATGGATGCATGAACTGCCGCTGCAGGACAGGCCTGAACATCGCCGATCTTCTGGCCTTTCAGGACGCGGTCTCCGACCTTTACGAGCGGCTGGTTCTGGGCCCCGATGGCTTGTGTCAGGTGAATGACGACGGACGTAGGCGCTGGCACGTATTCGATGGGCAGGTCTCTGGTTGGTTCCTTGTGCTCAGAGGGGTGAATGCCCCCTCTGAATGTTTTCAGACTCATCTATGCCAACGCTCCTTTCGCTTCAGCCGGTTCGACCTTGTGCCCGCAGTGTGGGCACGATTTCCAGTTTGTTTCCATGAGTTCGCCGCATGCCGGACATATCGTGCGGAGTTCATTGCCGCATGCGGGACAGAACCGGTACCTTGACTTCACTTCGTGTCCACAAACCGGGCACTTTCTGTCCTGCTCGTCCATGAGGAACGCATAGTAGCTTCTCTCGAGCTTGAGAACGTCATTGTTCAACTTATCCGCCATGTGGTCGTCGAGGGTCAGGGGGTCGCGGACCAGAAAGTATACAATCAATGGCAGCAGCCCGAGGCCGACCACGGTGAAGACCGACCAGACGACGGTGTTGGCGCCTCTCCTCGACGTGTCCTTGATGATCCAGACGAGGATGACGGCGACAAGGACAGCCGCGCCCAGCAGGATGGAACTCAGGTTCGGGACGACCGTGTTCTGCCAGAATTCGACCAGTAATGTAGTCATGATGTCACCTCCCAGTGCGAACAAGGATCATGGACGCACAAATGTGTAGAGACCCATGAGCTTGCGGACTGCTCCCACAAGGTAAAGGGAGCCTGTCACAAGCAGCCATGAGCCGTCTGGCGTCAGGTTTCGGGCTCTCTCGTATGCCCGCTCTGTGTCGTCTTCCACGACGATGGAACCATGGGGATGGTAGCGCAGGAACTTCTCCTCCAGTTCCCAGGGGCTGGCAGCCCGGCTGCTGTCAGGGACGCGGGTCAGGACGATGGTGTCCACCTCAGGAGCCAGCATGCTGGCGATCCCATCCATGTCCTTGTCCATGAGCACGCCGAACAGCATCGTGAACCGCTGGCCAGGGAAATGGGCATGCAGCGATTTCACGAGGTACTTGGCCGCTGTCTGCGTGTGTGCACCATCCAGAAGGACCGTTGGCATACCGGGAACGAGCTCCATGCGTCCGGGCCAGAACGTTTGTTGGAGAGCGCGCCGCATTGCAGCCTCAGAGACGTCGATGCCATCTTTGACGGTCAAAGCGATAACGGCACTGATCGCGCTTGCTGCATTCTGGACCTGATGAGTGCCGCGGAGCGAGATCGTTACGTCAGGGAGCGAAACCTGACGACCGAGGACCACGCCTGCATAGTCGAACGTGACGGAGTCCGGTGTGAACCGCTGCGAGGAGAAGGTGTAGTCTCGTCCAGCGAGGACAATCTGGTTTTCCATCGTCTCAGCCTGGGCGAGCAGGGTCGCCTGGGCGCCCGGGTAGTCCTGATGGCCGAGGACGGTGATGCCTCCGTGCTTGATGATGCCGGCTTTCTGGGTCGCGATCTCTTCGACGGTGTTGCCAAGCCGGTCCGTATGTTCCAGTCCGATATTCGTGATGACGGCAACCTCGGGCACGAGGATGACGTTGGTGGCATCGTACAGTCCTCCGAGACCGACTTCCCATACGACCACGTCGACCCTCCTGCGGGCGAAGTGCACGATCGCCATGGCGGTGAAGACCTCGAAGACGGTGACCGGATCGTCTTCCGAGACGGTGCCAATCGCACTCCAGACAGCGTCGAACGCGTCAAGGAAGTCCTCAGGCGAGAGCATTGCCCCATTGACTGAAATGCGTTCGCCGACATCTACGAGAGAGGGACTGATGTAGAGGCCGACGGTGTAGCCGGCTTCCTCGAGCATGCGTGCTGTGAACGCACAGACCGAGCCCTTGCCCTTGGTGCCTGCCACGTGAACGAATCGGAGCTGTCGTTCCGGGTTCCCCAGGCTGGCCATGATACGGCCGATTCTCTCCAGGCCCAGCTTCGAGCCAAACTTGGCGAGTGAGAAAACGCAATCGAGTGCTTCAGCGTATGTCCTTCGCACGCGAGTTTCCACGCCGTGCCAGGGCTAGCCCTGTCCCTTCAGGAAGGTGCCGATGAGCTGTTCTTCGGCCCTGAGGTCTTCCAGTTTCTGCGTGTCCTTGTCGACGACTTCGACCGGGGCACGCGCGAGGAAGTCCTGGTTGCCCAGCCGAGCCTCGAGCTTGATGGTATCTGCGTGCAGGAGTTCCAGTCTACCCCCGAGGACCTTGAGTTCGCCTTCATAGTCGAAGTCAGCCTTCGCAAGGATCATGACCTGCATGGTCCCGTAGGCGCCCTTGATGTAGCGCTGGGTCGAATCGAGCTGAGTCGCAATGTCGGCAAACCGCCCGACGAACTTGACTGCCTCCACGTTTGTCATGATTGCCGCGATGTCACGTTCCGCCCCGACCGCGACCACGCTCTGTTTCTCAGTCGGCGGCAGATGGAAGACCGCCTTGAGGTTCCGGACTGCCTTGATGAATCCGATGAGGAAGTCGGCCTGCGCGGTGTTCCCCTCGTACGTAGCCATTCCATCGGCTTCAGGGTACGCCGCCGTCATGATCAGATGGTCGCCGCCGTACAGCTGCTGCGTGATCGTCTCGGTGACAAATGGGACAAACGGGTGGAGGAGGCGCAGCGTGTTTTCGAGGACGTACGCCAGCACCCAACGGGTTGCGGGTGCCCTGGCCTCGTCGCGGAGTGGGATCTTCGCGAGCTCGATGTACCAATCGCAGAAGTCGCCCCAGATAAACTCGTAGAGCCTGTGGGAAGCCTCGCCAAAGTCATACACGTCCATCTTGGCCGTCACGTCCCGTGTCGCGTCGGACAGACGCGTCAGGATCCATCGGTCGAACAGGCCAAGCTGGTCATCGGACGGACGGGGGCCGGCCAGCGTCTCCTTGACGCCCACGCCGGCGACGACGAACCGCGTCGCGTTCCACAGCTTGTTGATGAAGTTCCGCGACGACAGAAGCTTCTGGTCGGAGAGCAGGATGTCCTGTCCTCCGTAGGTGGAGAGCGAGGCCATCGTGAACCGCAGGGCATCCGTGCCATAGGTACTGATCAGGTCCAGCGGATCCACCTGATTCTTGAGCGACTTGCTCATCTTGCGTCCCTGCTCATCACGGACAAGACCGGTGATGAAGACGGTATGGAAGGGGACATCATCCATAAACTCGAGACCAGACACCACCATGCGGGCGACCCAGAAGAAGATGATATCGTAGCCGGTGATGAGGAGAGACGTCGGATAGTAGTAGTTGAGAGAGGCAGTCTGCTCAGGCCATCCAAGCGTAGCGAACGGCCACAGGGCCGAGCTGAACCACGTGTCCAGGACATCGCTTTCCTGGGTGATATGGCTGCTGCCGCATTTCGGGCAGACGTGGGGGGCGTCGACGGAAACGATGACCTCGCCGCAGTCTTCACAATGGTAGACCGGGATACGGTGGCCCCACCACAACTGACGGGAAACACACCAGTCGTTGATGTTCTCCAACCAGCCCTCATAGACTTTCCGCCACTTGACCGGCAGGACCTCGACCTTGCCCTCGCGTTCAGCCTCCAGTGCCCTGGCAGCCAGACCCTTCATGCGCAAGTACCACTGGTCCGTGACGATAGGCTCAATGGTAGAGCTGCAGCGCGAGCAGTGCCCAACACTGTGTTCGTAGTCGTCCACCTTTTCCAGCAGCCCCAGGGCGTCGATCTCGACGACGATTTTCTCACGGGCCTGGGTGGCAGTCATGCCCCTGTAATGCAAGGCGTTCTCGTTCATGAGACCGTCGAGGCCGATGACGGCCATGTTCGGAAGGCTGTGCCTTTGGCCGACCTCGAAGTCCGTGGGGTCGTGGCCGGGAGTGATCTTGAGGGCGCCCGTCCCGAAATCCAGCAGGACGGCTTCGTCCGCGATCACCGGGATCGTCCGGTTGGCGACGGGGACGACAACGTCTCTGCCGACGATGTCCGCGTACCGCGGGTCGGCCGGGTTGACGGCGACGGCTGCATCCGCGAGGATGGTCTCCGGGCGTGTCGTGGCAATCGTGACGAACCCCGAGCCATCGGCAAACGGGTATCGGACGTACCAGAGATGACCCTTCTCGTTTGCGTACGTGACCTCGATGTCCGAGATTGCCGTGTGGCAATGGGGACACCAGTTGGTGATACGCTGACCCTTATAGAGAAGACCTTTTTCATAGTAGTGGACGAAAGCAGCCTTGACTGCTCGCTCATACGGCTCGTCAAGTGTGAAGCGCAGACGGTCCCAGTCGGCAGAGACGCCGAGCTTCTTGAGCTGGGACAGGATGATGCCTCCGTACTTCTCTTTCCACTCCCAGATGCGACGGACGAATTCGTCGCGCCCCAATCCTTCCTTCGTCAGCCCCTGCTCCTTGATCTGACGCTCTACGACCGCCTGTGTGGCGATGCCGGCGTGATCCATTCCCGGCAGCCACAGTGTCTCGAATCCCTTCATGCGCTTGTACCGGATGGCGATGTCCTGGAGCGTCATATTGAGAGCGTGGCCGATGTGCAGGTACCCAGTGACATTAGGCGGGGGCATCATGACAACGAATGGAGTTCTGTCGGGGTTGGGCTCCGAATGGAAAGCCGCCTGGCTGAGCCACAGACCATAGATCTGTTCCTCGTGCTTTATTGCCTCGTAAATCGGATCCAATTCGATTGGAGTCATCACCCAAACCTCCACGACGGTATTCGCCAAGTATAGGCTGACACTGCTGATTGTCAATTGAACTGAGGCTCGGCGGCCCTGATTGCCACGGCCAGGAACGCGGCTATACTTTCGCTGGACTGGACCCTCTTGAGTCGGAGGACACACACGACATGTATCTGAAATCCCTTCATATTCAGGGGTTCAAAACCTTTGAGCAGAGCACGACACTGGAGCTCTCCTATCCCGTCATCGCTATCGTCGGGCCCAACGGTTCGGGGAAGAGCAACCTGGTCGATGCGTTGCGCTGGACACTGTGTGAGCAGAACCTGAGGACGCTCCGTGCCCGGTCGATGCTGGACCTCATCTTCGCCGGCAGCGCGACGCGCCATCCCGTCAGCTACGCCGAAGCCGAGGTCGTGTTCAACAACGAGGGCAACGTGTTCGGCACCGGCACGGACAAGGTTACTGTGGCTCGGCGCATCTTCCGTTCCAAGGAATCGGACTTTCTCATCGACGGAACCAATGTTCAGCTTCGGGATGTCGAAGAGCTGCTGACATCGACAGGGCTCGGGTTCCGGCACTACCCGTTCATCGGCCAGGGCGAGATGAGCCGCATCTTCACGATGAAACCCGAGGAGCGCAAGGGTCTTTTCGAAGAGGTTGCCGGTATTGCCGAGTACAAACAGCGCAAGAGGGACACCCTGGTCAAGCTGGAAGAGACAAGGGGCAACATCGCACGTGTCGAGGACCTGCTGGCTGAGCTGAACGGCAGCTATGCGCATCTCGGCGTACAGGCGGCGGCGGCACGCGAGTACATCGCCTATCAGTCGCGCCTGCGCAATCTGGAGATGGACATTGCGCACGCGCGGTATCTGTCTGTACTGCGGGAGCAGGACCGCGCTACGGCGCGACTTGCCGAGGCACAGGACAAAATGGCGGAGGTCATCACCAGCCTGAATGGCCGGCAGGCGGCGCATGACGACCTTCAGACCGCACAGCGGAAGCTCAGTGCATCGCTCCGCGAGAAGGCATCAGCTCTCAGCGAGGCGCGGGAGGATGCGTATCGGCTCGAGAAGGAACTGGTATCCGTCCGCGAGAAGGCCAAGTACCTTGCAGCAGAGGAGTCGAGGCTTGTGCGTCAGGAGCAGGACTGGGATGCCAGCAGGCTCCAGACGACCAAGCTGGCCGGCGAGACCGGATCGTCCATCGACCAGCTGAGGGGCGAGGAGTCGCAGGCGGGCGCGGAACTAGCCGGAGAGCAGAGCACCTACGACGAAGTGATCCAGAGCGTTGAACAGAGGCGCAAGAGCCTAGCCCAGGCACAGGGCCAGGTCCTGCAGCTCGAGACCGAGGTCCGTCAGTTATTCAGCCGGTTCAACCCATTGCAGTTCGAACTGGACGAGAAGCGCAAGACGGTCGAGCTGTCCGGACAGGCCACCGACGCCCCCGAACCCGAAACGGCCGCAGAACAGGTGAAGGTGGCGCGTGAGCAGGCAGATGCGCTCGAGAAAACGCTTGAAGAGCGGCGAGGGCAATCTGAGGGCGCTTCCGGCGAGTTGACCATGCTCGAACAGCAGCAGGCCGCGCTTGCAGCGGACAGCAGGGACAGGGCTATAGCTGCAGAATCCTACCGGAAGTCCCTCCAGAATGCTGCAGCGTTCGTTGCCAGCCTTGAGCAGCAGATACGAAACGGGTCCACGGCACGCCGTGTCCTCGACGTGGTCGACCTGGGTGAACGCCGGCTGCTCCTATTGCAGCTGCTGCGGGAGGAGCTGGCCCTCGAGTTGAGCGATGATCCGTGCGATGCTCTGGCGCTGGCTGTCCGTCGTTCTGGACAAGCGGCGATAGGGATCCGGTATGCGCCAGGGGTCGAGACAGCGGACCAGAAGGACGTGGCTACCTCTTCTGTAGCGGCAACGGCTACCAGTCTGGCGGGCGCGCCAGCTCTCGTGGGCGAGCTGCTGTGCCGACTCTTTGTCGCTGCGTCCCTCGAGCAGGGACTCGTGTTCGCCCGCGAGCATCGCCACGACTTCTACAAGGTGTACTGCGAAGACGGATTTGTCATCGACAGCGCGTTTGCGGTGCGGGCGCTGCGCGGGTCCATCGAACGCTCGTTTGCGGGCAAGGGCTCTGCCGAGCTTTCCCGGCTTGAGGCAGACGCTGCCGAAGCGTTGCGGCTGACTACTGACCAGGCACAGACGGTGATGCTTGCGCGCCAGAAGCGAAGCGTGGTCCTGAGTGGCATACAGCAGGCTGAGCGCGATCTGAAGGAGGTTCAGGCGCGGCTGCAGGCGATGGTCGTGGAGGAGGAACGCCGCCTCGCGGTCGAACATGAGCGTGCGAGCCGCCTGGATGCGGCACGGAGCCGTATCGTGGAACTCGAGAAGGATCTCGCGCCTCTCCGCGAGACTCTTGCGGAACGCAGAAGCTCGCTGGCCAAGGCGCGCGACGCACAGGACGGGGCGGACAAGGCTCGCCAGAAGGCCGAGGCGGACCTGCTTGCAGGCAAGGACAGAGTTCAGGCGCTGCAGATCCGGCGAAACTCGGTGTCGGGACGCATTCAGGCCCTGCTGGAGAAGAAGCTGGCATATGAGGATCAGCTTGCGAGCCTTGCCACAGAGATCAAGGCGTCGCAGGATGGATTGGTGCGGGTGCGTGCCGAACGCGTGGCGCTCGAGCAGCGCATCAGTCTTCTGGACGCCCAGTTCAAGGAGAAGTCGAACGGATTGGCGGCATTTCAGGCCGGTATCGACCAGCTCGAACTCGACAAGCGTCACAAGGACGAACAAATGGCGGTCCTGGCCGCGGAGATGGAAGGGGTCAAGGCGAGTCGCACACGTCTCGAGGGCCGCGTACGCGAGCTGGAGGTCCTGCTGGCAGAGGGGAAGGGCAAGCTGGAGCAATTCACAGCGCGCGACGACTTCGCACAGCTGACGGGAAGAATGGAACCAGAGGCAAGCCTCGAGCACATGCAGAGCGAGATGGACGAGGTGCGCCGCAACATGACCAACCTGGAGCCCGTGAACATGGCCAGCATCAGAGAAAGCGAGGAGCTTGCGGCACGCGTTGCGCATCTCCAGGCGCAGGATGACGACCTCTCCCAGTCGAGAACGAAGCTGCTCGCGCTGATCGATGACCTCGATCGACGTGCGTCGACACTTTTCGAAGAGACGTTCGTCGTCATCGAGAAGGCATTCCAGGAGAACTTCGTCAAGATGTTCGACGGTGGCGAGGCAAGGCTGGTGCGTCAGGAGAACGGCGAACTCACGGGCATCGACATCGACGTCATCCTTCCGGGCAAGCGGCGGCAACCACTTGAGCTGCTCTCCGGCGGTGAGAAAGTCCTCACAGCCGCGGCCCTGCAGTTTGCACTCTTCAAGGCCCGGCCCAGCCTGTTCTACCTGCTCGACGAGGTGGACAATGCACTCGACGAAAACAACGTTCATCGTTTTGCGCGGCTGCTGCGGGAACAGGAGGGTTCGCAGTTCCTGGTCGTGACGCACAACCGCGAGACTATGCTCGCAGCCGATGTGCTGTACGGTGTGACGATGCAGGAGACCGGTGTCTCGAAGGTTGTGTCCCTTCGGCTGGATAGTGACGAAGTGCCTGCTGACCAGTCCTGACACATTGTCGTGGCTGACCGTAAGCCTGCGAGAGCTCTCATTTGGAGTGATTGAGCTTTTCAATGTGGAGTACGATAATGGCACAGATGATCACGATCACATGGAAAGGAGGATCGTATGAACTACCGAAAGATTGGCCGTTATGGCGTTAAGGTGAGCGAGATAGCTTTGGGCAGCTGGCTTACCTATGGTGGTTCCTATGGGCAGGAGCAGGCAGATGCATGTGTGAAGAAGGCGTACGACCTGGGGATAAACTACTTTGATACTGCCGACGTCTATGGCGCCGGACAGACACATCCCGGTGCGGCAGAAGAGGTCCTGGCCAAGTCTCTGGAGGGTTTCTCCAGGTCTTCATACGTGCTGGCCACAAAGACCTTCTGGTCTGTGGGTGATGGCCCCAATGACAGAGGACTTTCCAGAAAGCACATTATGGAACAGTGCAATGCCAGCCTGAAGCGTCTCAACACTGATTACGTTGATATCTTCTATTGTCACAGATATGACCCTGAAACACCCATTGATGAGGTTATGAGGGCATTAGATGACCTGATACATCAAGGCAAGGTCCTGTACGCAGGGGTCAGTGAGTGGAGTGCAACCCAGATACTGGACGGCCAGAACACATCGGATCGATTCAATTTGAGCCCGATTGTCATTAATCAGCCGGCGTACAATATGCTGAACAGGTATATAGAAAAGGAAGTAATGTCAATATGCACCAGGGAAGGATTGGGAATTGCGGTATTTAGCCCCCTTGCCGAGGGGGTCTTGACAGGGAAGTACAAGAAGGGACAGGAACTGCCCAAGGGAAGCAGGGCCGCAGATCCCAAGGTCGGACACTTTGTCGAGCGCTATTTGACCGAAGAGAACTTCGCCAAGGTTGAGCGGCTTTCAACAATAGCTGTGGAGAACAAGATCACCATGGCGCAGCTGGCTCTGGCCTGGATCCTTCATCACAAAGAGATCAGCAGTGTCATCATCGGTGCGTCAAGGCCAGAGCAGGTCGAAGAAAATGTCAGGGCTGTCGATGTCGTTCTTGACGAGAATACCATGGAAGCGATTGATGAGGTCTTGACCAAGTAGGCCTCAGGTCGTGAACTCATAGAGACTGTCTGACAAGCGGAGATCCTCTCATGAGAGGACCTCCGCTTGTCATGTCAGCTCTCCCAGTACTGTGTGCCTTTAGTATCGATGTAGCCCACGATGGTCGGCCTGTCTCCCCCATCCACCATGCTGCCCTTTCCAATCAACGAGACCAGCGACAGACCGTTCTCGAAGTTGGTTATTGTATAGTCACCTGCGTCGTACGTCGCGGGGACGGCCATGCTTCCGTCCGTCTTGATGCAGCCTTCCTTCCCATTGACCAGCACGATCGCAAGCCCCTCATGGAAACTGCCTGCAGCATCATAGGAAGGCTGGATTGCCATGGTGCCCTTGCTGTCGATATAACCCCACTTACCACTGACCTTTACTGCGGCCAAGCCCTCGCTGAAGTCAGATATTTCTTCGTAAGACGTGTCGATATCGATGACCTTGTCACCTTTTGTATCAATGAAGAACTTCTTATCGTCCGCTGAAACCTGAGCCAGGCCATCGCGGAAACCCCATGCATAATCATAAACAGGTTGAATCGTCATGGTTCCATCTAAATCGACAAAACCGAATTTATCTCCTACGGCAACCGGTATCGGCCCTTCGCTCGTCAGCCACGCTTCCTGGTCATATTCTACAGGTACAATTCTCTTTGCACTCGTGTTGATCACGCCATATTTCTGGCCGACGGCAACGACGGCGGAGCCGCTATAAAAGTCAAATGCCCGATCATAAACAGGCTCTACTGCAAAGTTGCCCTCTTTGTCAATGAAGCCATATTTGTACCCCTTCTTCTCTATGCGCATCATGACCCACGCACGACCATCATGAAAGTCGCCGGCGCTGTCACAAGTGGATGGCAGACCTATGACCGTCTTTCCTGTCTTGTCGAGATATCTGTATTCACCGTCCAGGCCAACCAGTGCGAGATCCTCACTGAACGCATCGATGTGGCTATAAATAGCAGGGATGACCATGCTCCCGTCCTTGTCGATGCAGCCGAACTTGCCATTTGTCTGCACAATGGCAATTCCATCGCTGAAGGGCCGTGCACCGTCATAAACAGCCGGGATGATCACCTTCTTGTTGCTGTTGCAAAAGCCCCATTTGTCGCCCTTCCTGTAAGGGATAAGCGTTGTGACTTCCACTTTCTTGCCGGTACGTGTTCTGATCACGTGATACATGGCAAGAGACGTGGCCAGCACGACCGCAACGAGGACGATCGCTACGACGGTCCTGCGCCAGGGTCTGCGCTCCTTCATTTCAGCAATCTTCGCAGTGTGTCGCCTGCCAGCTTCGGATTCGCCTTGCCCTTGCTCTTCTTCATGAGCTGGCCGACGAGGAACCCGAGCACCGCTTCCTTGCCACTCCTGAACTGCTCGACCTGAGCCCCGTTCTCCAGTATCACGTCGCGTGCAAATCCTTCGATTGCAGTGGTGTCTGAGACCTGTTCCAAGCCAAGACTCCTGACTGCTTCCGCAGGCGTCGTCCCCGTGTCCATGAGAAGGGGCAGGACGTCCTTTGAAGCTGTGTTGCTGATCTTATCGTGTTCGACCATCGTCAGAAGACCGGCCAGTGCCTCGGGCGTCAGGTGCGTCTCAGCCAGCGTTGTGCCGCGTTCATTGAGGAGCCTGGACACCTCGGTCCCCATGTAGCTGGCCAGCTTCTTCGGGTTGTCATAGAGCGCAACGGTCTGCTGGAAGAACTCTGCCGTGGAGCGTTCCTCGGTCAGCAGGGCCGCATCGTATGGCGAGAGGCCGAGGTCTCGCTCGAAGCGTGACTGCATCTCCCAGGGCAGTTCGGGCATCTGTGCCCGCAGGGATGCCAGCCCTGCCGGATCCAGCTGCAGCAGGGGCAGGTCCGGCTCCGGAAAGTAGCGGTAGTCGTTGCTGGCTTCCTTGCTGCGCATGGTGGACGTCGTTCCCTGCACTTCGTCGAAGTGCCTGGTCTCTGTCATGATGGGAGTACCGTCGGCAAGGCACTGTGCCTGCCGCTGTTCCTCGTAGTCGATAGCCCGCTTGACGCTGCGGAAGCTGTTGAGGTTCTTGATCTCCACCTTTGTCCCTCGCTTTGCGGGATCCGGACTGACGGAGACATTCACGTCACACCGCATTGCGCCCTTCTCCATGTCGCCTGACGATACCCCGAGCCACCTGACAAGCCGTCTCAGGTTGCGCAGGAATTCGTACGCTTCATCGCCGCTTTGCATGTCTGGTTCAGTGACAATCTCGATCAGCGGCATGCCACAGCGGTTGAAGTCAACCAGTGTCTCGCCCCCGAGCGTGATGTCCGCGGCATGCATGGATTTGCCGGCGTCTTCCTCGATATGCGCGCGGGTCAGCCGGACACTGCGGGAGCCTCGTTCGGTGACGATGGGGACTGTTCCCCCTGTCGCGATCGGGCGGTCGAACTGGGTGACCTGGTAGGATTTGGGAAGATCGGGGTAGAAGTAGTTCTTGCGTGAGAACTCCGAGACCTCGTGGACCTTGCACCCCAGTGCCATAGCGAGTCTCGTGGCAAGATGCACGGCTTCGGCATTCAGTGTGGGCAGTGCGCCCGGCAGTCCAAGGCAGACGGGGCAGACATGCGTGTTGGGCTCGTCCCCGAACGCCGTGCTGCAGCCACAGAACATCTTGGTCTGCGTGGCCAGCTGAACGTGGATTTCCAGGCCGATCGTCGTGGTCATGACTCACCTCCAAGTGCTGTGAAGAGGACGTTCGCAGAGGAGAGGAGTTCGGCGTCGCTCCAGCGGGGACCCATGAGCTGCAGTCCGATGGGAAGACCGGCGGTGTCCTTTCCGGCGGGAAACGAAACGGCAGGGACCCCGGCCAGGTTCGCGGGGATCGTGAACACGTCCGCCTTGTACATTTCGAGAGGGTCGGTCACCGCTCCAATCCTGAACGCTGTCGTCGGGGTGGTCGGCGTGAGCAGGACGTCGGCGGATTGCATCGCCGCGTCCAGTTCGTCGGTGATGAGCTGGCGGACATCGGTTGCCTTCTTGTAGTAGGCGTCATAGTACCCGGCCGAGAGCACGAATGCGCCAATAAGGATGCGTCGCTTCACCTCGGTGCCAAATCCGGCATTGCGGGTCCTGCTGTATGTTTCCGTCATGTCTCGTCCATCGACGTGCAGGCCATAGCGGACGCCGTCGAACCGTCCGAGGTTCGCGGAGCACTCGGCGGGCGCGATGATATAGTAGGCGGGCAGAGCGGACAGAATATGTGGCAGGCTGACCTCGACGATGGATGCGCCGCTTTTCACGGCTGCTTCACGGGCCATCTCCATGGCTGCCGCGATTTCCGGCTGCACATCCAGCTCCTGCAGCTCACGGATGATGCCCACCCGCTTGCCTGCAAGGGTCGGCTGCAGTGCGGCCTCGAAATCCACGTGGGGCCGCTTGACGCTGGTGGCATCTTTTGGATCATGGGCAGCCATCACGTTCATCATGATGGCGGCGTCCCGGACGCTTCTCGTAATGGGGCCGATGCAGTCGAGGCTGGACCCGAAGGCGACTAGGCCGTACCGCGAGACAAGCCCATAGGTCGGCTTGAAACCGACGACCCCGCAGAACGCGGCAGGCTGCCGCACTGAACCTCCGGTGTCGGAGCCGATTGCCCCGAGAGCAAAACCTGCAGCGACCGCAGCGTTTGAACCGCCGCTGGACCCGCCGGGAACACGGGTGAGGTCAGCCGGGTTGTGCGTCGGGAAGAAGGCGGAGTTCTCTGTGGACGAGCCCATGGCAAACTCGTCGAGGTTGGTCTTGCCCACGATGACAGCTCCTCCAGCAACCAGTGAGTGCACGACAGTGGCCGAGTAGGGGGCGACATAGTGTTCAAGGATGCGGGAGCCGCAGGTGCAGCGCTCGCCAGCCATCATGATGTTGTCCTTGATCGCTATCGGGGCACCTGCGAGCGGAGAGGTGGGGTCGGCGGCTTGCGCGTCAGACCGGGCAGCGTCCAGGCGCAGGTGCAGAAATGCCCTCACCTGGGGATCGTTGCGTTCGATGAGCCGGCGGGTTTCGTCCAGGTACTCTTCCGCCGACAGTTCGTGGGCACGAATAGCGAGACGATACTGGTCCAGAGTGCGTGGAAGTCCATTAGGCATCCTCGCCTCCCATGACGTTCCGCACGACGACGAATCCGTCACGCGTTGCGGGTGCGTCACCAAGTCCCTGTGCGCGTGTCAGGCCCTCGGACGGCTCATCCGGACGGAGTTCGGTCATGACGGGCCGCCTGCTGACGATGGCTGACGTGTCGACGGAACTCAGCTGAGCAACATGTCCGAGGATTCGTTCGAGGTCCCCCAGGAGAGGTCCCTCCTCTTCTGGTGTTATCTCGAGACGTGCCAGTGCAGCCACGTGCTGGAGCGTCTTGTTGTCGATGATCGTTGCCATGATACCTCCTGTACGCGTTTTCTCAGGTCCCCTGTCCAACGAGAGAGAGGAACTGCTGTTCGTCAAGGATCTCGATGCCCAGTTGCCGGGCCTTGGCCATCTTGCTCCCCGCAGCAGATCCTGCGACGAGCGTGGTCACCTTCCGGGAAACCGTCTCCGACGTCTGGGCCCCCAGCGCACGCACCAGTTCCTGTGCCTTGCTGCGGGCGATAGTGGACAGCTCGCCGGTGAAGACGAAGACCTTGCCGCTGAGGGGACCTTGCGCCGCGGCGGCCGCGGCGCCCTCCATGTGCACTCCTGCCTTCCGAAGGCGCTCGACGAGCGTGCGGTTATGTTCTTCTCGGAAGAAGGCCGTGATGTTCTCCGCCGTTTTCTCTCCGATGCCGTAGACATGGGCAAGGGATTCGGGCGTGGCCGATGCAAGCATCTCCATGGAGCCGAACGCATTGGCCAGATCACGGGCGGCTACCTGCCCGACCTGGGGAATGCCCACGGCATACAGCACACGGGCAAGGCCCTGTCCCTTGCTCTCTTCGAGATGGACGAGCAGCTTGCGGGCGACGAGAGATCCCATGCGCTCCAGTCGAAGCAGCTGTTCCTCCGTCAGTTCGTAGAGGTCGGCAACGTCGTGGGCCAGTTCGGCCGTGACGAGCTGGTCGACAACGGCTTCCCCTATGCCCTGGATGTCCATGGCGTCCTTCGAGCACCAATGCAGCAGCCGTTCACGCACCTGCGCGGGGCATGAGGCGTTCACGCACTTGGTGGCGGCTTCATCTTCGATGCGCACAAGCTGCGAGCCGCACACCGGGCATGCGGCCGGCATGATGAAGGGGCGCTCGATGCCGGTGCGGGCAGAGGGCACGGGTCCCAGAATCTCGGGGATGACCGAGCCGGCCTTGCGCACGATGACGGTGTCTCCGATAAGGACGCCGAGACGCTTGACCTCGTCCTCGTTGTGCAGAGTCGCCCTCGAGACGACCGATCCGTCGATCTCCACCGGCGTGAGCACAGCAACCGGTGTTGCGACGCCGGTTCGACCAATGGAGACAATAATATCCTCGAGGCGTGTTTCCTTTTCTTCAGGCGGGAACTTCCAGGCGGAGGCCCATCGCGGTTCCTTGGCCGTCTGACCCAATGCGTGCTGCAGCGATATCTCGTTCACTTTGAACACGATGCCGTCGGCAGCAAACGGCAGCGAACTGCGTGCAGCCGAAATCTCCCGGGTGATCGCCCACATCTCGGTGGGAGTCCGTACCAGGCGCACAAACGGTGATACACGGAAGCCGACCCCGGCAATCCAGTCCAGCAAGCTCTTCTGGGTAGGAAGCACCAGGTCCTCCGATGTCTCCCCCAGCGCATAGGCCACCATATGCAGTGGGCGTGAAGCAGTGACGCGCGGGTCCAGCTGACGCAGGGTCCCAGCTGCCGCATTGCGTGGATTGGCGAACAGGGGATCGCCTGAGGCAGCTCTCGCAGCATTCAGTACCTCGAAGTCACGCCTGAACATGACCATTTCGCCACGGATCTCTACCAGGTCCGGAATGTGGCTCCCCATGCTGGCCAGATTCATGGGAATGGAGCGCACCGTCCGGACGTTCATGGTGACGTCTTCGCCCGTTGCGCCGTCTCCGCGCGTGGAGCCCTCCACCAGGAGACCCTTCTCATAGCGAAGCGAGATGGCGAGCCCATCCATCTTGACCTCCGTCAGATACTCGACGGGGTCATCCCGTCCGAGTGCTCGCCGGACGCGGGCGTCGAAGAGGATCACGTCTTCCTCGGAGAACATGTTACTGAGGCTGAGCATCGGAACGCGATGTCGAACTGTCGTGAATCCGCCGATGGGAGTTCCGCCGACGCGCTGTGTCGGTGAGTCCGGAGTCACCAGATCCACGAAGCTGCCTTCCAGGGTCTTGAGCTCGCGCATCAGGGCGTCGAAGTCTGCGTCTGATATCCTCGGGCTGTCCAGGACATAGTACTCGTAGTTGTGATGCTCGATCTGTGCCTTGAGCTCCCGTATGCGTTCGCGCGCTTCGTCGCGGTCCACGGATCTCTCCTGTCAGGGTGTAAGAACGAAGAGACCGGTGGCGAGAGCAAGGACGGAGCGCATTCCCGGCAGCTGAAACACTCGTACCTCGTCGCTCTCAGCCGTACTCCACTGGCGCACTAGTGTGCGGGTCTTCATGTCGTAGATACCAAGGAAATAGACTGCAGTCTGAGAGGTGGTCTGTTCCTGGAACAGGAGTGCGCACTCTCCTTCGAAGACCGAGGCGCCGACCGCATTGAAGTTGAGTTTCGAGGCTGACAGGAGCTGCTGGCCGTCCCCACCGACAATCTCCGCAGTGCGCCCGAAGGTCAGGAAGTAATTGCCCAGCGCACGAAGGCCGGGATTGTCGGAGGCGGCCGTCAGCTGGGCTATCTCTGTCCCTGTCTGGTCAAAGAGATAGCGGGGAAGGGGGCCGGCTACGCCCGATACGCTGAAGCTGTAACCGGCCAGGATGCGTGTGCCGCTCTCGTCGACAGCCGTGGTAAGCCCTGCGAGTCTCTGGTCAGGGTTGGGGACTGTGAACTTTGCAATGACCTTGCCTTGCGGCGAGACGGTGTAGATGGTACCGCCCGCCAGTGTCACGACGAGCATGCCGCTGCGCGCAAGGCTGATCTGTGACCCACGGCCAAAATCGGGAACGGTATAACCGCCCATATATTTGCCCGCAATGTCGTAGGTGACGAACTGCCGGGACTGGTTCTCGAGGAACGAGTAGACGACGGCAACTCCTCCGGTGACGGTAAACACGGCTTGCTCGACGACGCTGGGAGCTGTCGTCTTTCGCGACCATTTCTGGCGAAGCGCATCGTCCAGCAGTGTCAGCCGCTGTCCCGCTACCAGAAGGTACTTGCCTGACGTACTCAACGTCAACGACGTGGGGCTGTCCGCCAGCTCCACGCCTTCGCTCTGGCTCGTCCATCCGAGCAGTGAAAACACCTGGCCGGCCGCGGTCAGGACATATCCCTGGTCCTGTGTGCCCACGATCCCAATGGGGTAATCACTGGTCTTGAACTGCGAGGCCACGTGCAGCGCCGTCTGTTTTCCACGAAGCGCCCACATGGTCGTGGCACTCACGGTTGCTGCCACAATGACGAAGGCGGCCAGCCAGCGCCAATTGTGGAGGAACAGTTGCCGCAGACTATGTGACTGAACGGTTTTCTTCATCTCATCACCGTGACAATTCTAGCCTGAACGCCCGATTTGGCAAAGAAGAGGCTGGCAGGAACAACGGCACGTGGCTCCTGGCGTTGCTTTTGACGGGTGCTCCAATATACTGACCATATCGACCAGGGAGGTGACCAGTGGACAAGTTTACGGAACGGGTCATTGCAGGCGCGAAGCGCCTCGGCGCAAGCTACTGCGATTGCCGTCTCATTGAGATGGAACGCGAGGACGTCTCGGTTGTCGGGGGAGCACCCCGCGCCGTCGTGCATGCACACCAGCGTGGATTTGGAGTCCGCGTCATTGCGAATGGGGCATGGGGATTCTCATCATCGTCCATCGTGACCGACGCCGAGGCTGACCATATCGCCGAAGAGGCAGTCGGCATAGCGAACGCGAGTGCGCTGGCAAAGAAGAAGGATGTCATACTGGCCCCCGTCTCGTCCGGCGAAGACATGATACCGCACCAGGCGGACGTGGATCCCTTCACGATTTCCGATTCTGACAAGATTGGACTGCTTGCCGAAGCCACCCGGGCGATGATGTTGCCGGGAGTCGTGCTTGCGCGAGGTCAGATGCAGTTTCTGAAGGAACGTAAGATCTTCGCATCGTCCGAGGGTTCATACATTGTTCAGGACCGGGTCGAGAGCGGAGCCGGCATCAGTGCCATGGCGGCAAGCGACAAAGGTGGTGTCCAGATACGCAGCTATCCCATGTCCTTCTCTGGCGACAACGCTCAGTCGGGCTGGGAATTCGTGGACGCCATGAAGCTTCTGGAACATGCGGAGCCGACCGCCAGGGAGGCACTGGCACTCCTTTCTGCGAAGCCGTGTCCGTCGGGATTCAAGGACCTCGTCGTTGGTGGGCAGCAGCTTGCGCTGCAAGTCCACGAGTCGTGTGGCCACCCCTCCGAGCTCGACCGGGTCATGGGGATGGAGGCGTCGTTCGCCGGGACATCGTTTCTGACGACCGACAAGAAAGGCAGCTTCCGCTATGGGTCTGACATCGTCAATCTGACTGCAGATGCCACGATCCCCCACGCCCTGGGCGGACTCGCATATGACGATGAGGGGGTGAGGGGCCGCAAAGTGTACCTGGTGCGGGGCGGCATTTTTGAGCACTACCTCAACTCGCGTGCATCAGCTCCCGTCGTCGGCGAGGAGCCCATGGGGGCGATGAGGGCCGACGGTTTCGCGCGTTCTCCTATTGTCCGTATGGTGAGCATCAACCTCGAACCGGGCGACCTGACGTTCGAGCAGTTGATCGGGGGCGTGGAGGACGGCCTCTACGTGGACGGCATCAAGAGCTGGTCCATCGATGATCGGCGCCTGAACTTCCAGTTTGGCAGTGAGATCGCCTGGGAGATCAGGGGAGGGAAATTGCAGGACATGGTCAAGAACCCGACGTATACCGGCGTCACGTATGAGTTCTGGAGATCCTGTGACGGCATCGGAGGCCTTGAGCTGTACCACGTGTGGGGTGTCGACAATTGTGGCAAAGGAGAGCCGATGCAGGTGGCACATGTGTCGCATGGCACATCGCCAGCCCGGTTCCGCCATGTTCAGGTGGGGGTGCTTCGTGAGTAAGGAACTGCTTCACGGCCTCATGCACGACGCACTGAGGGCGTCGGATGCAGACCAGACAGAGATCGTGACCATGACGTCCAACAGCGCTCTCACGTGGTATGCCGAGAACATTATCCATCAGAACGTGGCTGAGCATACGGCGCAGGTTCAGGTTCGCGCCATTGTCGGGAAGAAGGTCGGAAGTGCCTCGACGACCGACTGCTCTCCCGAGGGCCTGGCGCTCGTTGTGCGGCAGGCATCGCAGGCTGCGCGGCTCATGACCGACGATCCCGATTTCCCAGGCCTTCCGTCGCCTCAGCCGATCGCCGCAGGAAGCGTCGGTGGATGGGTTGCGGCGACTGCCGCCTCCCGGCCCGGAGAACGTGTTCTGGCGGTGAAGAAGGTCATTGAGCGCGCGGAGCACGAGAGCCTGCGCGCGGCCGGGACCTATCAGGTACAGAGCTCTGAACTGGCAGTCGTGAGTTCGATGGGCGTGGCGGCCTATCACCAGTACACGGTCGCAGGGCTGAAAGCCGTCGTCATGGGCGATGACAGTTCCGGGTATGGACGGATGTCGTCAGCCGATGTTGCGGACATCGATCCGGAAGCCGTGGGCGAGAAAGCCGTACTCACGGCGGTTGAAACACAGCATCCCATCGAGGTCGAGCCCGGAGCCTTTGAGGTGGTCCTGAGCCCGTTTGCCGTCGAGGAGCTCATGGGCATGCTGGCCTATCTTGCCCTGTCCGCTCGCAGTGTCGAGCAGCACACGTGTTTCCTGGAGGGGCACGAGGGCGAGCTGCTCGCCTCCCCTATCGTCAGTCTGTATGACGACGGGCTGGATCCCGAAGGAATGCCCATTCCTTTCGACTTCGAGGGCATGCCGAAGCGCCGTGTCGATTTCCTGACTGAAGGCAAGGGAGGGAACGTCGTGTACGATTCCTACTACGCAGCCAAGATGGGTCGCGCGACGACAGGACATTCGCTTCAGCAGCCAAATGACATTGGCCCCTATCCCCTCAACATCTTCATGGGCGCGGGTGACAGCAGTGAGGCTGACATGGTTTCCCACGTTGAGCGAGGCATCTACGTGACCCGTTTCTGGTACGGAAACCCTGTTGAGCCGCGGCGTGCGGTGGTCACCGGGACGACGCGCGACGGCACGTACCTCATCGAGAACGGCCGCAAGACGCATGGTGTTCGAAACCTGCGGTTCACGCAGGGGCTCGTCGACATGCTTGCGCACACAGTCGAAATCAGCCGGAACCGCGCGGTCCTGGCTTCATCATTCGGAATCGGCGCGATGGTGCTCCCCAGTATCCGTGCCGAGGAGTTCCAGTTCACCGGTGTGACGCGGTAACAGAACGGCAAAGGGAGGAACACAGATGAGACGTATCGCAATCATGACAGCAGGGGCGGACGCACCAGGGATGAACGCAGCCATTCGCTCCGTTGCAAGGCGTTCGTTTGAGCTCGGATATGATGTCCTGATGGTACGGGATGGGTTCGAAGGACTTGTGCGCGGGGACATCGAGATTATGAACAAGAAGACGGTATCCGGTATCCTTCCTCTGGGTGGAAGTATTCTCGGCAGTTCTCGGGTGTCGCCCGAGTTTGCGGTCCAGAACCTGGGGAAAATACGCGATGTCCTGGAAAGCAACAGCATCACGACCAGTATCATCATCGGCGACCGCAGTGCCGTCGGTGTGGCGGCAGTGTTTGATGCAAACAGTATTCCGTGTGTCGTCGTGCCCAATACCATCGACAATGACATCTTTGGCACCGACTTCAGCATAGGATTCGACAGCGCGATCACGACTATCAGCGATGCGCTGGACAAGCTCCATTCGACGGCGTCGGCGCATCACCGGGTCATGATCGTGGAGGTCATGGGTCGTCAGTCCGGCTGGCTGGCGCTGTACGGCGGCCTCGCAGGGGGAGCCGATTTCATTGCCATCCCTGAGCAGCCCGTACCGATAGAGACGCTGGCAACACACCTCAAGCAGCGGAAGGAAGAAGGGAAGGATTTCTCCATCGTCGTCGTCGCCGAGGGATACTCGGTAGCCACACATGAACCGACTGCTGCGGGCAGGCCTGTGGCAGGATACGGACTGGCAGAAGCATTGGCCAGCACGACCAACCTGTCCATACGCGTCACGGTGCTGGGGTATCTTCAGCGGGGCGGCTCGCCCACGGTCTTTGACAGGCTTCTGGCTACCCGACTCGGCCTTGCGGCCGTGAACGCGGTACGTGAAGGCAAGTCTGGAATCCTTGTGGGTGAGGTTGGGCAGCGCATCGCCTTCACCGACCTCAGGGAAGCGACGATTCAGCCGCATGTCATCCCGGCCGAGATCGTCCTTCAAGCCAAGACCTTCTACTAGATCCTGGCCGACCAGTCGCACCCCTGCTTGACAGCAAACGCCCCGGTCTGATGGCCGGGGCGTTTGCTGTTGACCGATGTTGTGAGGTGACGTGGACTACTTCCGCCAGTCGCGTGGGTAGAGAAAATCGATGCCGACGGTGCGCTGGGACAGCTTGGCGATAGGAGGAGAGACGCGCTTGAACTGCGATGCCAGCATCTTGTGCTCGACCCGGTGCACAAGATCGAGTTCGAAGCCTTCTGAGGTGACTTCGGCGGATGAACAGCGCTGGTCGACCAGGAGGTACAGGACCTGGTCGAGCGTCTCATAGCTCACGCCGATTTCTCCCTCATCCGTCTGGCCGGCCCAGAGGTCGGCGGAAGGCGGCTTGGCGATGACCTGCTGAGGAAGTCCAATGTGACGCGCGAGCGACCGCACCTGGGTCTTGTACAGGTCGCCAATGGGCATGATGGCACATGCCATGTCACCATACCAGGTCGAATAGCCGACCAGCAGTTCGCTCTTGTTGCTGGTTCCGACGACGAGTGCATTCTCCTTCTTCGACTGGTCGAAAATGACGGCCATGCGCAGGCGAGCCAGCAGGTTGCCCGTCCGCAGCCGGTCCATGCCGGGCTGCAGTGCGAGGTACGCATCGGCCATGCCGCTGATGTCCAGTTCCTGCCAGGGAATGCCGCAGAACTCGAACATCGTGTGGGCATCGCGTCTGCTTTCGTCGGAACTGGCGCTGTAGGGAAGGAAGATGGCGTGAACATGGTCGGCCCCGAGAGCGTCGACGGCGAGTTTGAGCACCAACGCAGAGTCCAGTCCGCCGGAAAGCGCGATGCACGCCTCTGTGAACCCACTCGTGTGCAGCTCTTCCTGGACGAACCGTTTGAGATAGTCATAGACAAGTGCGTTGTTGAGTGCAAGGGCGTCCGCCGTCATGAGTTCCTCCTCGTTTCCAGAGCATGGCGCACGATCTCCAGGTCTTCCTCCCGGCGAATGGGAAGCTGGTAGCGGTGTCGTGCAATGTGCGCCGTGTCGACGGTCCCGAGGACCTGCACTGCCTCGAACCGTGGGGCCGAGACGGTGATCCCTCCGACTGGGTCGCTCAGAGCCGAACCTCCGTAGAACCCGAGGCCGTCATCGAATCCCACGCGGTTCACATACACGACGAACATCCCGAGGAACGTGCTGGCGGAACCGAGAGCCAGGCCGACGGTCTGCTCGATTGCCAGTTCCTCGCCGCCAAATCCGCGTGCCGGCATGGCACTGGGCGCCAGCAGCAGCTCCACGCCGAGAGCTGCCATGGTGGACACCTCGAGGGGATGGAACAGGTCACGACAGATGACGATGCCGGTCCGCCCAAACCGTGTGTCGAAGACCGAGAGTTGCCTCCCGCGTCCAAGGAACTTGAGTTCCTCGAACATGCCGTGTGTGGGCAGGTACATCTTGCGGTGGACGTGGCGGACTTCACCGGCGTCCATGAAGAACGCACTGTTGTAGGGAATGCCGTCTTCGCCTTGTTCCACGAAGCCTGCGCAGATCGCGATGTGGCGCGAAAGCTCACGGAGGCTGGCGAACTCGGGGCAGTCGGCGGGGCGCATGACGTCGAGCGTCTGGTCCTTGAGGGCGTAACCGGTGAGTGAAAGCTCCGGGAAGACGATCAGGTCGGCGCCGGCCTCAAGCGCCTGCTCCGCCTGGGCGATGTGCATCTTCACGTTGACTTCCAGGTCGCCGCACGCAGGGTTCACCTGGGCAAGAGCGACGGTATACGTCATCGAACCTCCCCCACGGGACGAATATTGTGACGGACCAGGACAAGCACGGGAAGGCCGAGAAGAATGACAACGGCTGCCTCACCGGCTAGGATCGAGAGTGCCACCGGCACGTAGACTCCCCACGAGAAGTGCGTCAGGATGAAGTGCAGACCCGCAGTGAGACTGTGTGTGAGAGGCAGGTTCTCGGCTCCCGGCAGGATGAGTGTCGATACGTATACCGGCACGATGAGCGCGTTGAGGACGATCGGCGGTATGGCCGCCAGCCAGAGCTTGCCGGTTCTGCGCAAACGTTGTGTGAGAAGGGCGGCCAGCGCGGTCACACCGGTGCCGATGACGACATCGATGAGACCAAACGGGGAGAACATGTTGGCCACAAGGCAACCGACGACCACGCCAAGGACTGCCTCGTCGAGCAGAAAGGGCAGCAGGACCAGAGCCTCACCCAGCCGGAATTGCACCGCTCCGTAGCTGATAGCACTGAAAGGTGGAACCACTGTGAAGACGATGTACATTGCGGCAATGAGGGCGGCGCGCGTAATCTGGACAGTACTGTGGCGGTTCATTCCGGAGATGCGTGCTCGCCGGGAAGAGTTGTCGTCGTGGTGTCGGCGATATCCTTACTCCCGCCGTTTGCTTTCAGCCGTTTGCTTTGCTCAAGCATCGTTCCGCGAAACCTCTTGCGGAGGGCCATGTCTCCGGCGAGAGCGATCACGGTGGCAAGCAGCAGCCCGATGAAGAAGGAGGCGTAGGCCAGTGCCTCGGCTGACGTTTGGATGGTCGGAAAGAACAGAATGCTTAGCTTGATGGGTGTCGTGCGCAATGGACCAATGATAAGTGCGAAGACGACAAATACGACAAGAAGGACGAGCAGACTGGTCAACACTCGCTTCATATAACACCTCCAGAATTCACTCCATTATACTATAAGCATTCTTGACAACGGCAACTATCCGCCTAATATACCCCAAGGGGTATATGATGGAGAAGACACAGGTCCTACATAGCCTTCGACGTGTCGAAGGGCAGTTGCGCGGGATTCAGAAGATGGTCGACGAAGGTCGACCGTGCGATGAAGTTCTGGCGCAGCTTGTGGCTGCTCATGCGGCCATAGGCCGCATCGGAACCGACATCCTTCTCAACGAAGTCGGCTGCCGCGTGCAGCAGGATCTTGCCCCCGAGAAGGAACTTGAGCGCCTGGAGAAGCTTCTTCTCACATACAGTGAGCTCAAGTAGAATGGTGAAGCAGACATCCTGCAAGGAGGAACACGTGGAAGACAACGAGATTGTTGCAACAACTGCGAATTTTCAGAGCGAGGTCCTCTCTTCTTCGCTGCCTGTGCTGGTCGATTTTTGGGCTGTGTGGTGCGCTCCATGCCGCATGATTGCACCGGTCGTTTCCGAGATCGCCAATGAATACACAGGCAAGTTGAAGGTCGCTCGTCTGAATGTGGACGACAATCAGGAGATTGCCGCTCGCTATGGTATCATGAGTATACCAACACTGGCACTGTTCAAGGGCGGGGTCGTCATCGACCAGGTTGTCGGCGCCGTTCCGAAGCGGACCATCACCGCGAAGATCGACGGCCTGCTCCAGAAGAGTTAGAACGCCTTCACAGTTCTCCAGAGCGGGTGGTGACCTTCGTGGTTGCCGCCCGCTTCCTGCTTGTCAGCTTGGCGCTATTTGGTACAATAGATAAGGTGAGATAGATGTTCCTGACAGAACGGCAGAAGCGCATATTGCTGGCCATCGTCCGGAAGTACATGGACGACGGCGAGCCTGTCAGTTCGGGATTCGTAACCAGCCAACTGGGCAACGACCTCTCGTCTGCGACGATCCGCAATGAAATGGCGGAGCTTAGCAGCATGGGATATCTTCAGCAGCCCCACATCTCCGCCGGGCGCGTTCCGACTGTCCTGGCCTATCACATGTATATCTCGGCATTCCTCGTCGAGGCGACGCGTCAGCGCATGTTCACCGGACCGATGGATCTCCCGCTGCAGTACGAGAGTCTACCGCGCCTGTTCGACGGGGTGGCCACAGCCGTGTCTGACCGAACGAAGAAAGTGAGTTTCGTCCTGTCCCCCCCCATCAACTCTGTGACCCTGCGTCATGTCAGCCTCGTGCCGTTCAGCGAGACAGGGCTCATGCTGGTCTTCATCACTGACCGCGAGAACGTCGATGGATACAAGCTGCTTGCTCCGGCGGATACGACTGAACAGGAACTCGCAGACATCAATGCCATTTTTGCCCGGGAGCTTCGCGGGAAGAGCATCGAAGAGGGCATTCGTACCCTTCACTGTGGCAACGTGCTGCCACAGGATCTTGCTCTACGCTACGGAGGTGTTCTGGACGCCGTGGCCGAGCTTATGGAAGGCGAGTTGCGCAAGGGAGAGAGCCAGATCTTTGTCCGGGGTATTGAACAGATGTTGAGCGACCTTCCCGATGACCAGATTGGGGCGTTTTCCACGCTGAGCACCTTCCTGAGCCGCGAAGAGGTCGTGAAACCCTACCTCAACTCGCTGAGCGATCGGGGAGAGATCAGCCTGTTCATCGGAGAGGAGAACCAGCGGGAGGAACTGAGGAGCTTCAGCCTCGTGTCGGTCAGCTACTCGCTCGATTCGAACCAGCGGGGCGTGCTTGGTGTCGTTGGTCCCATCCGCATGAACTACATCCGGGCCATCACGGTTCTGGAGAGTTTCGCAGGATACCTCGGCAGGGTCTCGGGTAGCGGCTGATCCATGCCGGCGTTCGAGGCGGGTCGGTCGCTCAGGCTTGGCGAACATGTCATGCTTGGCGGCACGCCTGCCGCACATCACATTGCAGATGTCCTCCGCGCTCGTCACGGCGAACGAATCGTCCTGTTTCATGCAGGAGAACTATATGACGCGGTTGTTGAAGATGCCTCCAGATCCGGCCTCGCCGTCTCCGTGGAGGGCATCCGCCAGTCGCCCTTCTCCCAATACCCGGTCATCCTGTTGCAGGCAATCATCCGGCCTGCACTGCTCGACGACGTTGTCCACGTTTGTGCTCCGCTGGGAGTGCATCGTTTCGTCCTGTTTGCCGCTGAGCGCAGCCAGCCATGGAATGTCGCCGGGCGGCTCGAGCGCCTGAACCAGGTGGCCCTGTCGTCAGCCGAGCAGGCCGAGATGGGCGACGTCCCAACCGTCGAACTGGCAACGGGGCTCCACGGCGCTTTGTCATGTGCCGGCCCCGTGGACAGTCTGGTCATGATGTCTCCTCGCGCAGCCTCGACCATGACGGGATGTGTGCGTGATGGGGCGCTTGCTCTGGATGGTTCCGTTGCGGTCGCAGTTGGCCCTGAGGGTGGGTTCTCGGAGTCAGAGGAAGCCTTGCTCATCGAACGAGGCGCTTTGGCCGTCCGCCTCAGCACGGGCATTCTCAGGAGCGAGCTGGCCGGGTTTGCCGCCATGCTCATGATGCGCGAGTTGCAGGCGACACCGTGAAGGTGTACATTTACACGCTTGGCTGCAAGGTCAACGAGGTCGACTCCGAGCTCTATGCGCAGGAAATGCGATTGCTGGGCGCCGAGACGACCACGACGATGACGGAAGCCGATGCCGTCGTCGTGAACTCGTGCAGCGTCACAAACCGAGCCCAGGCTCAGAGCTTGCAGTTTGCGCGTCGTTCCCTTCGTGAACGGCCGGGTGTGCCCGTGTATCTCACGGGATGCGGAGCAACACTGCTGAACCTGACGCGTACAGAAGCTCCTGCCGGCGTCGCCGTCGTTGCCATGCGCGATCGAGCGAAAGTGGCGAGGCTGGTCGTCCGCTCAGGTGAGGCAGTGCAGGTTCCTGCGCGATGGGTCGATGGGTGCATCCGGAGAGCAGGCCCTCGCAACCGCGTGGATGTGCGCATTCAGGAGGGCTGCGACAACATGTGCACCTATTGTGCGGTCCCGTTTGTGCGTGGCTCGCGCCTGGAATCCAAGTCCGCCCTCGTAGCAGTGGACGAAGTCATGGGGTTGGCGACGGCGGGCGTCAAGGAAGTCGTGCTGACCGGCACAGAGATAGGCAAGTACGGGAAGACGCCACTTGCATTGGAAGAACATGCTCGTGAGGAAGCGCCGGACGGGCTGCCCGTTCTGCTGGACAGCATGCTGGGGGCGCTTGAGACTGCAGGGCTTCCGACTCGTGTACGCATCAGCTCGTTGAACCCGGACGCGATCACGGCAGCACTGGTCAGCCAGTTTGCGAATCATGCCGCGCTCTGTCCACAGCTGCATCTTCCCCTGCAGAGCGGCAGTGACGCAGTGCTGCAGCGCATGCGTCGACCGTACGCATCGAAGGACCTGCTGGGCAGTGTGCAACGCCTGCGGGCGGTCGACCCGTCGTTTACGCTCACGACGGACGTCATCGTCGGATTTCCTGGCGAGACCGAGCAGGACCTGCAGGCTACCCTGGACATGGTCCGGCTAGCGGCGTTTGCCAAGGTCCATGTCTTCCCTTATTCACCTCGTCCATTCACCCCTGCGGCGCGCGAGGAGCACCAGGTCCCGGCCGGAGTCGCGAAGGAGCGGCTGCACCGCGTGCTTGAGGCTGCGGAGCAGACGGGGATGGCCTTTGCCCGCCGGTTCATCGGTCGAGACGTGACGATCGTTTCGGAGAAGTCTGTTCCCGGGGAGGTCGAAGGGTACTCGGAGCACTACCTCTGGACGGAGGGACATGTGTGTGGGAACAAGATGCTCGAACGCGACAGCTTTGTCGTCGTCCATGTCGAGGGCTGTCACTTCGACGGCGACCGGGTCGTCCTTTCCGGGAGTGTAGCCACATGATGAGCGCGAACGAACAGAACTGTGTCTTCTGCCGTGTCGGCCGGCACGAAGCACCGGCCGAATACGTCTATGAGGATGAGACGGTCTTCGTCATCAAGGACCGGTTCCCGAAGGCGCCGGTACACCTGCTCGTGATCCCCCGCAAGCACATCGCTCGCATCGATGCTCTCTGCATAGAAGACAATGGGTTGATCGTTCACCTCTTCGAGGTTGTCCGGCTGATCGCGGTCAAGTATCACCTTGAAGCAGGGTACCGCGTCATCATCAACTCGGGCACCGAAGGTGGACAGACCGTGTCACACCTGCACATTCACATCATCGCGGGCAAGTGTCTGGGGTTCAGGGAGGACGCTGCTCTCTAGAACGGTGCGAACCGGTTCTCCGCCCAGATGCGCTCTTTGAGGAGATCATATGCCTTCTCGAGAAGATGAAGGTGGAGCTTCTCCCATTCTTCCAGCTGTCTGTAGAGTGAAACCTCATCGGGCTGGGTGGCTTTTTCGGCCGCCGCATGATAGAATTCCCATGAATTGCGCTCAAGCAGCATGCTCGTATGGATCGCGGAGGCCTCGTGCTGTGAGAGATCTGTTGCGCTGCGCACGGCGTCGGCCAGGACCCCATCGTGCGTCGTTTCTTTCAGTGCTGCGAGTTCAGTGATGTCCAGCATGCCGCCCGCCAGCACGTGGTCCAGTTCCTTGCTGATGTACTTCCGGTGTTTCTCCTCCTGCTCGGTCAGATAAACGAAAACATCGCGCACATCTCCTTTGGGCAGGGTATAGGTTACGCCGCGGTAGAACAGCCATCCTTCGATTTCCAGCTGCAGTGCATCCTTGAGAAGAGCAACCATTCCTTCTTCGCTCATTTGCCACCTCCAGTGGTCGTGTCGAGTCTGTCGAGCAGGAGCCCGAGCAGAACACGTGCACCGTTCTTGTCCAGCGGCTTGTTGTTGTTGCCACACTTGGGCGAGTACACGCAGCTTGGACAGCCATCCTTGCAGGGGCACTCGGTCACCCGGTCCAGTGCAAGGCTTACGACATCGCGGAAGCGGCCGTATGCCGATTCGGTGAGGCCGACGCCTCCGATATGTCCATCATACACAAAGATGCTGGGTTTCAACGTATCCCGGTGGAGTATCGTCGAGATGCCACCCAAGTCACGCTGGTCGCACAGCACGACGATCGGCATCAGGGCGATGAGCAGGTGCTCGGCTGCGTGCAGGCTCCCTGCGATGTCATAGCCGCCTTCCCCCAGCGTATGGAGCATGGCATCAGACACGGTGATCCACAGCGCCATCGTATCATAGCTGATCTCGGGCGTGTCGATGTATTCTCGCCCAACCTCCGTCTCGATGTGAAAGCTCTTCTTGATGAAGCCGACCGTCTGCTCGGACACCACGACCTTGCCGAACGACAGGCCGACATCGCCGTAGTCACGATGGTCCCGTTCGTTCTGGACGACGACGTCGCTGCGGATAATTGCATCGGTGTAGTAGTTCTGCGTCGTGGGGATGGCATGGACGACCTGCTGTTCGTGATCATTGTCCGTGACGAGATACGAGTCTCCCTGATGGAGGAACACGGCACCGGGGTAGAATTCCTCGATGACCTTGTACGCGTCGGCTTCCTCGATAACCTGCCCGTCGCCCTGGTTGAGAATGTGGTAGCGTTTGTCCGAGAGGGTCCGCAGGCTCACGAACCGATGTGGATAGGTCTCCATCGACACGATGAGTGGGCCACGTGGGCGCAGCTTCCCGTCTGTCACCAACTGTTCGACGAGCGGCGTGCACTCTGGGCCGAAGTATTCGACATCGACTGCTCGCAGCGGGAGTTCATATGCCGCGCAGCGGAGGTGAGCGCTCAGGATGTACTCGTTGTCAGGGTTGATCGTCGGCGTGCCGAAGTGGCCTGACGTGAGGAAGCCTGGCGTCTGAACAACGTATTGGTCGAGTGGGTTTGATGACGCGACAAACACGGACAGCGAATGGTCCCGTTCGCGCCCCGCCCGCCCCATCTGCTGAAAGAGGCTGGTCACGGAACCAGGGTAGCCCGCCGTGATCGACACGTCGAGGTGTCCGATGTCGATGCCGAGCTCGAGGGCATTGGTCGCGATGACGCCGGTCAGCTCACCGGACGAAAGGCGGTGTTCGATGCCCCTGCGAACGGCGGGGAGGTAGCCCGCGCGGTAGGTTGCGACGCGATCCCTAAGGCGCTGGCCCTTGCCAGCTCCGGCATCCCGGACGTACTTGTACAACAACTCCGCTTCCTGACGCGATTTCGTGAACATGATCGTTCGCACATCTTCCTGAACGGCGCGCTGAAAAAGCCACAGCGCTTCCTTCATGACGCTCTTGCGAATGTTGTTCTGCTTGTCGACGATCCTCGGGTTGAACAGCAGGAGGGTCCGCTTGCCCTCAGGGGCTCCCGAGGGATCGGCTTGGCTCACAATCTCACCTGTCAGCTGGGAAGCGAACTTGCCGGGTTCGTCGATCGTAGCGGACGTGACAATGAACACGGGGTGGGCGCCGTAAAAGTTGGCCAGCCGCCGAAGACGCCGCAGGAGCAGAGCCATGTGCGATCCCAGGACGCCATGGTAGTAGTGACCTTCGTCGACGACGACAAACGCCAGTCCGCGCATGAACCGTGACCAGCTCTCGTGATACGGCAGAATGCTGTAATGGAGGCTGTCGGGGTTGGACAGGATGAGGCGCCCGAACTTGCGCAGCTGGCGCCTCGCGTCGGGGTCGGTATCGCCATCATAGACGGCGGTGTTGATGCGGTCCATGCATCGTTCCATTTCCCTGAGTTTGGCCAGCTGGTCTTCGATCAGCGCCTTCGTGGGGTAGAGGAACAGAGCCGTTGCGCCGGGATGCTTGAGGAGATGATTCAGGACCGGCAACTGGAAGGCGAGGCTCTTTCCGCTTGCCGTGGGGCTGACCACTGTTACATTGTAGCCGCCCTCGGCGCTGTCGAAGCAGGCCCGCTGGAAGGCATACAGCTCGCGGATCCCCTTGTCCGCAAGGTCGGCTGACAAGTCGGGATCCACGGCTGGTGGCAGAGGAGCGAACGTCGCTTCCCGCGCTTCGAAGTCCAGTCGGCCGACGATCTGTCCATCATAGTCCTGCGAGGTCGTCAGCTCCCGCAACAGGAACTGTAGTTCATGCTCTGTCATGAAACCAGTGTACCCGTAACGGGCACAACAAAAAGGCGTGCGCAGGGAGCGCACGCCTTTCAAAGGCTTCTATCGGGGGAAAAAGCTCAAGCGTTGTCGGCGCTGATCTTCTTGAGCTCTTCCTGTTTGGCAGCTACCTGGGCTTCAAACTCGCCGACTGCCGCCTGAACTGTGGCGAATGCGGCGGTGATGTCATCGATGGTCTTTCCCTGCTCAAGCATGGCGTACACATTGACGCCGAATTCCTGCTTGGCGTCCTTGATCTTGCCCTGAAGACCTGAGATGGCCATCTTCAGCTTGGTGCTTGCCGCCAAATCCTTCGCTCCGTCGGCGGCCTTGCCCGCAGCGTTCTTGAGCTTGTCCATCCAACCGTCTGCCATGATTCCTCCTTGTACAGTGTCACATGCCTGTAGCGCATGTTCCCGAAAACAGCTTGCAGCGTCCGAGTAGCACCACAATGGGACCAGAGATGTCGGATAACCGACAGTGCCGCGCCAGAAATGCCCGCGCGCGGCAGCGGCTACATCTGTGTTCTGAGCTGGTTGGCCGCCTTGCGAATCTCGATGCGCAGACGCCCGAGATTCACTTCCGCGTTCGTGAGAACCACGAGAAACGCATCGGGCAGGTCGATCATGAAGGCCTTGCCGTTGTCGCTCTCGAGCGTAATCATGCCGATCGTCCCTATAGCCATGATGCCAGATGTCGTCGAAGCGCTCTGAAAAACACTTGCCGCCATGCCGGCGACAGACTCCTCATCCTGGTTCAGAGTGCTGGCAATGACAAGGCCGTCCTTGCTCACGACGGCGCTTCCGGTCACACCCATTTCCTTGTTCAGGTTCCGCAAGACCTCTTCCATGGTGCCTCCTCATGCCCCTCTCGTGCTCTTTCAGCAGGCGCGTCTCCTTGCAGCGAACAACGGGCTTCCTTGTCTCTGTATTCCATTGTAGAGACGATGAAATGCAAGTCAATTGGAGAGAAGCGGCGTATTCGGACATCTAGACACCGCATTGCCTCCACGTGGATGTGCAACACCTATGCGTCCTCCCTGTCGTCACAGCGCCTCGCTTGTCAGCTGTGGCATTTTCTGGTACAATTGGCATGCAAGATTCCACACGCCTGGGATTCTGGAGTGTTCCGCATCGCGGTTCTCCGGGAGTTGAACGGGCGGAGGCAAAAAACTAACAGGAGGCACTATTGTGGCAGTCGTAACAATGAAGTCCCTGCTTGAGGCAGGCGTGCATTTTGGTCACCAGGTCCGCAGATGGGACCCGCGCATGAAACATTTCATCTTCACACAGCGCAACGGCATTCACATCTTTGACCTCAAACAGACCGTCTCCAAGCTCGACGAGGCGTACGCGTTCCTTTCGAAGGTTTCGCGCGAAGGTGGCAACGTCATCTTCATCGGTACCAAGAAGGCTGCGCAAGATATCGTTCGTGAAGAAGCGACTCGTGCAGGCGCCTGGTATGTCAACGAGCGCTGGGTCGGCGGCCTCATGACCAACTACATCACTGTCCGCAAGAGCATTGACCGCCTGAAGCAGATCGACCGTGAAGAAGCCGATGGCGTTGTCGAGACAATGGGAATCAAGGAACGCACGAGGACCATGAAGTCCAAGGCTCGCCTGAGCAAGCTGTTCGGTGGCCTTCGTACCATGGAAGGCCTTCCCCGCGCCATCTATGTCATCGACACCCACAAGGAGCATAGCGCCATTCAGGAAGCACATGTGCTTGGCATTCCGGTGGTCGCCATCGTCGACACCAACTGCAACCCTGACGAGATCGACTACCAGATTCCGGCAAACGACGATGCAATCAGGTCTCTCCGTCTCATCACTGCGCTCATGGCCAGCGCCCTCATCGAAGGACGCGAGGGCGTGCAGCAGTCCGAGGCAAACGAGGAGCACGCGAGCATGGCCGACTTCGCCCACGAATCTGAGAAGGCGAAGGAGATAGCGACAGAGGTCGAGGACAGCACGGACGACGAGAATGAGGTGAGATAATGGCAACGATTGACATGGAGACTGTCAAGACCCTGCGCGAACGAACCGGCGCCGGTGTCCTTGACTGCAAGAAGGCACTCGTAGCTTGCGATGGAAATATCGACAAAGCTATCGACGTGTTGCGGGAGAAGGGACTGGCCAAGGCTGTTTCCAAGTCGTCACGCGAGGCTGGAGACGGCATGATCTTCACCTATATCCATGCCGGTGGCAAGCTGGGTGTCCTGGTCGAGTTGAACTGTGAGACCGATTTCGTCGCCAAGACTGAGGAGTTCCAGGGTCTGGGCAAGGAGATTGCGATACAGATCGCGGCCACGGATCCTTCCTTCATCCGTCTGGAGGACGTTCCGGCGGAGGTCGTCGAGCATGAGAAGGGTCTCTACCGCGCCCAGCTCGAGGCTGAGAAGAAGCCGGAGCCGGTCTGGGAGAAGATCATCGAGGGCAAGCTGGGGGCGTACTACAAGGAGAACTGTCTGATGCAGCAGCTGTATATCCGTGATGAGAGCAAGACGATCGGAGAGCTCATCAAGACGATGATTGCCAAGACCGGCGAGAACATCGTGGTCGCGCGGTTTGCGCGCTTCAAGATCGGCGGCAAGCCCACAGTCTGCTAGTCTTCGACATACACTCACACCCATGGCGGCGTTGTACAAGAGAGTAGTGCTGAAACTCAGCGGCGAGGCTCTGAAGGGCAGCGCCGCTTCTGGCATCGATTTCTCGGTACTGCAGTTCATCTCGCGAGAAGTGCAGCAGCTTCTTGGACTTGGCGTGCAGGTCGGTGTCGTCATCGGTGGCGGAAACATCTGGCGAGGAGCCAATGCCGAGGGCACGGGTCTGGACCGTGCCACGGCCGACTACATGGGGATGTTGGCGACCATTATGAACGGACTGGCGCTGCAATCGGCGTTCCAGCAGGTGGGACTTGAGGCGAGGGCTATGTCGGCATTGCGCCTGGATCAGGTCTGTGAGCCATACATCCGCCAGCGGGCTCTCGAACACCTCCGAAGGAATCGTGTCGTCATTTTCGTAGGAGGGACCGGTCTCCCGTATTTCACGACGGACACCGTGGCTGCTCTTCGGGCTGTTGAAGTCGGAGCAGATATCTTCCTGAAGGGCACAAACGTGGATGCAGTCTACTCCGGCGATCCACGTACGGACAAGACGGCCGCGCCCTACCATCAGCTGGGGTACGACCAGTTTCTGGCTGACCATCTGAAGGCGATGGACGCAACAGCCGTCTCTCTTTGCCGCGAGAATCATCTCCCAATTCTGCTGTTCAACATGAACAAGCCCGGGAACATCGTCCGGGCGGTGATGCAAGGCGACATTGGAACTCTGATCAAGGAGGCTTAGGTGGACAAGTATTTCACGCCAATCGATGCCAAGATGCAGGCTGCTCATCAGGCCCTTCTCAAGGACTACTCCGAGATTCGCGCCGGTCGAATCACGCCGGCCTACGTCGATGGTGTCGTCGTTGAGGCCTACGGACAGCGTAACCCTCTGAAGGATGTCGCTACGATTTCGGCTCCACAGGCGAAGGTCCTTGTCATAGAACCATGGGACAAGAGCTTGTTGAAGGAAGTTGAGCGCGCCATCCTGAAGGCCAACATCGGCGTCACACCCACCAATGACGGCCAGCGTGTGCGGCTCGTCTTCCCGGATCTGACTCTTGAAGAGCGGAAGAAGATGGTAGCTCGTATCTCTCAGCTCACAGAGAAGTTCCGCGAAGAAATCCGCTCCGTTCGCCGTGATGTCCGCGATGATATCAAGGCACAGGAGAAGGCCAAGGAACTGTCCGAGGACGAGCAGCATCGGCTTGAGGAAGAGCTCGACAAGCTCACAGAAAAACATGTCACAGAGATCAACAAAGCCTTCGAAGCCAAGGAGAAGGAGATCCTGTCTCTGTAGAGACGCCTGACGTCGTGACCACAACCAGTCAGCTTCATGTCGCCATTGTGTTGGACGGCAATGGCAGGTGGGCGGTGGAGCGTGGACTCCCTCGAATTGCCGGCCACAGGCAGGGCGCCCAGGTCGTACATGACATCGTGGCGGCCGCGCCCGGGTTGGGCGTGACCGCCTTGACCATTTTTGCCTTCTCGACGGAAAACTGGAAGCGACCGGCGGATGAAGTGAGCTACATCCTACACCTGTTTGTCACCATGGTGACGAAGTGGTTGCCGGAGCTGGTTTCTCAGCACGTGCGTGTGCGGATCATCGGAGACCGTGCAGCGTTGCCCGCCGACGTCCGTGATTCCGTCGAGACAATCGAGAAGCGTACCGCCTCCTGCGACGGCCTTCATCTCAACGTTGCTCTCAACTATGGAGGACGGGCGGAGATCCTGCATGCGGCAACAGCATTTGCTGCCGAATGTGCGGCAGGAACGGCGGCGCCCGAAGACCTCACCGAAGAGAGGTTCGACTCGTATCTATGGCTGAGGGGTGAGGCTCCCCCCGATATCGTTGTCCGTACCGGGGCAGAGTCGCGGGTATCCAACTTTCTACTGTGGGAGATGGCCTATGCCGAGCTGTTCTTTCTCGACGTGCTCTGGCCGGATTTCACGCCGGCGACGCTCGACATGATTGTGCACAAGTTCAAGTCCAGGAACCGGAGGTTTGGTGGCTCATGACAGGCAGCAAGGGTCTTGTACTTTTTGGTTCGACCGGTTCCATTGGAACTCAGATGCTGGATGTGGTACGGGTTCTGCCCGAGCGATACCACATCGTCGGTCTCACAGCGCACAGCAACGACGAGCTGCTCGCTGAACAGGCCGTGGCCTTTCAGCCGCGCTTCGTCGCAATGTCGGACGATGCCGCTCGTGAACGGCTGACGATCAGGCTGGAGCGTCATGACCTGCGCATCCCGGTGGTCAGCGATGAGGACCTGCCCTCGATGCTCGGCAGGGTCGCTTTCGACATGCCTGTCGTCGCAGCAGCCTCGACTGACCTGGCGCAGGTCGTCTACGACCTGCTGCGATCGGGATTGCCCATGGCCATCGCCAGCAAGGAACTGCTTATCACGCTGGGAGACCTGCTGGAGCCATTCAGGGCACAGCTGCGTCCTATCGACAGTGAGTTGTCGGCGGTCTGGCAGTGCCTTGCGGGCGAGGACCCCGAGACTGTCGAGCGTGTTGTGCTGACTGCATCGGGTGGTCCGTTTCGAACGACAACGGCGGCAGAGCTGGATGGCGTGACAGCAGCACAGGCGCTGGAGCATCCCTCATGGCGGATGGGCCCCAAGGTGACCATCGATTCGGCGACGCTGTTCAACAAAGCACTCGAGCTGGCTGAAACACACGTGCTGTTCGGTGTCGACCGCGGGCGGATCACTGCAGTGCAACACCCTCAATCCGTCGTCCACGGGCTGGTCGAGTTCCGGGATGGCACCACACGTGCCGTTGCGTACCGTCCTGACATGCGTGTCGCGATTGCGTATGCATTGTCGGTTCCCGATCGCCCCCTGCACGAACAGGTGACGCGGTTGCATCTGGAAGAACTGGGACAACTCACATTCGAGCCCATCGACACAAAGTTTGAAGCCTTTGCCATCGGCCGTGAGGCTGAGATGCGCTCGCCACGGTCCATGCTCGCACTTCTTGGTGCGGACGAGGTTGCGGTTTCACGCTTCCTCGTTGCACAGGGTACATTTGGGGATATAGTGGCAGCCCTGCGATACGTGCTCAGCGAGACTGGGGACGAGGTCCTGGGTCCGACTGTTCGAGCGCACATCGAAGCCGTTGCCTACGGGCGTCAACTGGCTGAGCAGTGGTATGCGAAGAGATACGGCATGCAGCCGGGCAACCAGAAAGGAGTCTGATCTGTGCAGATACTTGTGACGATCCTCGCGTTTGTGTTCAGCTTTACGTTGGCGACCCTGTTCCACGAGGGAGGCCATATGCTTGCTGCCCGGGCATCTCATATCCAGACGGAAGAGTTTGGACTGGGGTTCGGTCGTACCATCTGGTCCCGCACGCGTGGTGGAACGGTCTACAAGATCAACGCGTTGCCGATCCTCGCATACGTGAAGATCAAGGGCATGGAGTCCAACTACGACGCTCCCGACGGTTTCTACACGAAGGGATGGTGGTCCCGCCTCTTCACGATGGTCGGGGGCATGCTTGGCAACCTGGTCCTGGCGTTCCTCATTTTCACCATCGTGTTCTCGACGCTTGGAGACCCGCGCGCATCCACCAAGGTGGGCACGGTGACGCCATCTTCTCTCGCAGAAACGGCAGGCCTCAAGGCAGGTGACAACATTCTCGCCATCGACGGCGTGCTCATGAGTGATTTTGACCAGATCTCGGCTGCCGTCCGAGCCAGCGAGAATCGGCAGATAGACATCCGTGTCGATCGGGGTGGATCGCAGGTCGATATCCTCGTGACGCCCGCCCTGGATGCGAAACTCGGCTACGTCGCGATTGGCTATGGACCCGGGTTCGTTCGCTACAACCCGTTCAAGGCTGTCTGGCGCGCACTGACGTTCACGGGAGAATACATTGTTACCTTCATCAAGGCGCTTCCACTGCTGTTTACGAAGAGAGGTGTCCAGTCTCTGACCGGCCCTATCGGGATAGCCCGCATGACGGGTGAAGCTGCCATGGGCGGATTCATGTGGCTGCTGTGGGTGACCGGCATCATCTCGGTGGCCATCGGGCTGACCCAGCTTCTGCCCATTCCTGCGTTGGACGGCGGCTGGGTCCTGTTCCTGCTGGCCGAAGCCGTCACGCGCCGCCGGATCTCCCCGGAACGCCAGGGGACCATCCAAAGCATCGGCCTGTTCGTGCTTCTCGGCATCATGGTCCTGATCTCCATCAAGGACGTGGCGGGAATCTTCATACGGTAGCGATGGAACGTCGCGCGTCGCGTGTCGTCAAGGCAGGGTCCGTGATCATGGGTGGCGACCATCCCGTCGTCGTGCAGACGATGACCAAGACGGATACCCATGACGTCGCGTCGACCGTCCGTCAGATCCATGAGCTGGAACTTCGTGGGTGCGAACTCGTTCGCCTCGCAGTGAAGGATATGGAAGCGGCCCGGGCCCTGCGGGCCATCAAGAGAGAGGTGTCCATACCGCTGGTTGCCGATATCCACTTCGACCCACGCCTTGCGCTGGCGTCCATCGAAGCCGGTGTCGACAAGATCCGCCTGAACCCTTCCAACATCAAGGACTGGGCGATGGTGCGTGAGGTCGCCAGGACCGCGAAGTCGGCGTCTGTCCCGATCCGTGTCGGCGCAAATCTTGGGTCGATGGACCTTGAGCTCACGCGTTCAGAGAGAGCCCATGCCCTCGCTGAAGAAGCGCTGCGAGAAGCGCGACTTCTAGAGGAAGCGGACTTCCATGACATCGTGGTGTCTGTGAAGAGCAGCGATGTCCGCGAGATGGTGGAAGCCGTGCGCATTGTTGCAGGCTGCAGCGACTACCCTCTTCATCTTGGGGTCACGGAGGCAGGACCGCTGAGACAGTCGCTTGTCAAGAGCAGCGCCGGGATCGGTTCCTTGCTCCTCGACGGCATCGGCGATACGATTCGGTACTCCATCAGCGGCGACCCGGGTCTGGAGGTCGACGCGGCATGGATGCTACTTGCGGGACTGGACTTGCGAAGACGTGGCGCACAGATTGTGTCGTGCCCGACATGCGGCCGTTGTGAAGTCCCCGACATCCTGTCCCTTGTGGCTCAGCTCGAGGAACGGCTGAGTGAGATCGTAAAGCCGGTGACCGTTGCACTTATGGGTTGTGTCGTCAACGGTGTCGGCGAGGGAAAGGCGGCCGATGTCGGCATTGCCTGCGGCCATGATCAGGGCGTCCTGTTTGTGCGCGGCGAATCCGTTCGCAATGTCGCGCCTTCTGATTTCATCGATACACTCATCGCCGAAGCCAACAAGCTGTAATTCGTTCCACACTCCTTCCCTGTACGCCTCTGGGTACGTGCCCCATTTTCATCAACCGTGAATTTTGGTCTTGTTGATTTCTTTGGTTTTTTGTGGATACTCATCATTACGATTCATGTCGAGAAAGGAGTGACTGAATGGACAAGACCACGATGTCGAATTCGACAGGCAAGCTGACGTCGCGACAACAGGAGTTCCTGCAGTCGCTGACAACTCTGTACAAGGCTTGCAAACAGGCAGTCTCCTACAGGGACGTCGCCAGCGAGATGAAGGTGAGCAAATGGACGGCATATGACGTTCTGCGCGGTCTCTACCAGCGGGGATTTCTGCGGATGGAGCACGAGATCAGGTCCGGCAAAGGCCGGTCGCAGATCCTCTATTCTCCGGCGGAGAGCACGCTTCGCGTGAGCGAAGATACGGGAGACGCCGCAGAGCACAGGACGCTGAAGTGGCTCACGGGCAAGATTGACGAGTATGCCGGATACGGTGTTGTGGAGTCCATCAGGATAGTGGCTCGGCATGTACGCCGCGAGAAGAACCCATTTCAGGTGGTGCTGTATACATCGCTGATGGTGGTTCTCTTCGCCCGCGCCTTCCGTGTAGACATCGATCGGTTGGTAAACACACGCGCGTTTGTTGCTGCGGGACTCTCGGCAGATATGGTTCTGAGGTTGCTCAGCGAAGTCATGTTCTCACTGATGCGCAACGAGGAATGGCTCATGACCAACCTTGCCTCGCTACAGCAGTCGATCCAGGAGTTTACCGAGTGGGAGGAGTCATTTGTGGTCGGCCTTGCACAACTGAGCGCTGGAGAGAAACGTCTCATGGTCTCGGTTATCGGGCGGGCATTTGCATGATAGCGTCTGATAGAATGCTGCAGCAATCACTGGAGGTGATGGTTTCATGAGTTTCAACGTGAAAGAGAGCATCGAACGAACGGTCATCGAAAAGGCAATTGATGGTATTGTGAAGGACCTCAAGAAGGACCCTGAGCACAATCTTGGCAAGGCAATTGACTGGGCTCGGTCCCTCTCGGAGAAGTTCTCGTTTCTACCCGTGTTCAAGACGCAGATCGAGGGCATCAAGGGCATGTTGGACAACGACCGACCCGGCAAGCAGCTTATCATCAATGCTCTGAGAGACACCGACGAGAGCGTCCTCAAGACGTTCATCAAGAGTTTTGTCGTCGAGGCAAGCTGGTTGGGCATTACCAAGCAGCGCAGGATCTCGCAGCAGGAAGGGTTCAACGTGCCCTACTTCATGTTGATCGACCCGACAGAGCGCTGCAACTACCAGTGCAAGGGCTGCTGGGCGGGATCCTACGAACAGCTCAAGGAAATGCCATTCGAGACGTTTGACCGCGTGCTGACCGAGGCGTCCGATCTGGGGATTCACTTTGTCGTTGTCTCCGGTGGCGAGCCGATAATCTATCCACGGCTCACAGAGATGTTTGCGAAGCACAAGGACGTGGCGTTCATGTTCTACACCAATGGTTCGCTGGTTACTGAGAAGTTTGTTCAGGAACTCAAGAGCGCCGGGAATGCCATCCCGTGTTTCAGCGTGGAAGGCTTCAAGGAGAAGACCGATGACCGTCGTGGCGAGGGGGCCTGGGACCGTGTCATGCTGGCCATGGATCGCTGCCAGAAGGCTGGTGTTCCATTTGGGTATTCAGTCACCGAGACGCACCAGAACATCGACGAGGTCACCGGAGACGCCTTTGTTGACCACATGATTGACAAGGGCGCCAAGATCGCGTGGTACTTCCAGTACATCCCGATCGGACGCACGCCCGATCTTTCCATGATGCTCACGCCAGAGCAGCGTCTCTTGTCGTACAACCGTATCCATGCGATTCGATCGGGCAAGCCACTTTTTGCGGCCGACTTCTGGAACGACGGACCATTCACGGGAGGCTGTATCGCAGGTGCCCGTCGGTACTTCCATGTTACGGCGGATGGCAACATCGAACCGTGTGCCTTCATCCATCTCACTCAGGGTAATGTCAACGACATACCGCTCAAGGAAGCGCTGCAACTGCCCTTCCTGCAAGAGATGCAGAAGCTGCAGCCGTATTCGGACAACACAATGGCACCCTGTCTGCTCATGGACCATCCGGATTACTTCAGGAAGATTGCCGCCCTTCCGGGAGTCCGCGGGACCGACGGAACCGTCGAGAACATGAGCGGTGAGGTTGGGAAGCACCTTGACAAGGTTTCCAAGGAGTGGGAGGCGCTTTCGAGGCCGGTGTTCGAGCGTGATTTCCCGGCCGAAGCCGCCAAGTCCGCGAAGCTCAAGACGGACAAAGTGGCGAACATCGCGTCCCACGATGGTGACCTGCGAGCCTTCTACCGGGACCCCACCGTTGAAAAATAGCCCCTCCTTCAGCTGTTTCGACTGGTCGATGAATAAACAAGATGACTGAATTGGGCGATGTGGCGAATTTGGACAAAAGACGGCCGGAAAGGAGCCAAACATGAGCATCCATATTGTAACGGATTCAACCAGCTATTTGCCAGGAGGTTACGCAGAACAGCATGGGGTCGATGTCGTTCCCCTCCGGGTTACGGTCGATGGAGTGCTGTACAGGGAATTCGTGGATATTGCCTCCGATGAGTTCTATGCAAGACAGAAATCCGGCGCGAAGGTTGTAACATCGCAGCCGGGACCGGAGGATTTTGTCGGGCTCTACCAGAGGTTGCTGCAGGGCCCGGAGGACGAGGTTCTCGATATTCACATCTCCAGCCTCATGAGTGGAACCCTGAACAGTGCCCATGCGGCAGCCGCGATAACAGAGTCACAGCGGGTGACGCTGTATGACAGCAGAACGACTGGCCTGGGCCTTGGATTCATGGTCATGGAAGCCGTTCATCTGGCTGAAACGGGAGCAGCCGTACCAGACATCGTGGCAGCGTTGGATGCGATGCAGGCTCGCATACATATCTACTTTCTCGTGGGCACGCTGGAATACCTGGTGGCGGGAGCTCGTATCGGTAAAGCGGCCGGTGTGGCGGGTAGCATCCTGCAGATCAAGCCAATCCTGACGATCAAGGACGGCACGATTGATGTGTATGACAGGCCGCGCACCATGCGTGTCGCGAAAGAGCGCATCTGGGCGCTTATCGACGGCGCGGTTGGGCACGGAGTCGAGCATGTAGGATTTCACTATGCGGGCAACCGTGTCGAGGTCGAAGCTCTTCAACAAGAGTTTGAACGCCGGACAGGTATTCCGTCTATCCTCAGCCAGTTGGGCCCTGTCGTCGGAGGCAATACGGGACCCGAGACGCTGGGCGTCGTCATCGTCGACAAAGCAGGGTAGTTCGACATTACGAACGACGAGTTCTACCGCCGCCTGGCGGCAGGCGCCAAGGCGGGCACCAGACCCTCCTGTGGCGGACGGTGACCTTTTACCTCCCCCCACTCGTTGGCGCTGCAATGTTCACGTCGTTGCTTCACCAGGGGCCTGTCGGCAGGAGCTGCTGTGAGGGGCTGCCTCGACCCGCAATAGAGACAACCCCTCAGCAAGAGCAGCGCTGAGGGGTCGCGGTAGTCCTGGGATGAAGAGCCGGCTAGAGAGCCAACGCCTTTTGCAGGCGTTCGCGAATAGAGGATGGCTCCAGCATCAGGAACAGCTTGACGATCTCCGGGCCGTCCTTGGCGCCAAACAGCGCAACACGGATGGGACTGTAGAGCTTCTTGGCCGGGAGTGGAATCTGGTTGCGAAGGTCTTCCACCCAAAAACTCATTGCGTCATCGCCCTGGCCGAATGGGATGGCGTCGAAGTGTTCCACGAGGTACTGCAGGACCTGTTGTGCCTCAGGCGAGCCGATGACTTCCTGTGACTTCTCGTCCGTGATGACGACGTCTGGCTGGACGATGTTCCGAGCGAGCCGGAAGAGGTCCGGGAGGACCTGCGCATTGCCCTTGGTGAGATCGATGGCGGCCAGCGTCTTGTCTTCAGGAAGTCCTCCGAATGCTGCAGCATACTGTTCGGCGAAGTCTTCCTTCAGGATCGTCAGAATGGCTGCCGCATCTTTCCTGGCGAGATACATGTGGTTCATCCATGTCAGTTTCTTCTTGTCGAAGACAGCGCCGGACTTGCCGACACCCCCAAGAGAGAACTCCTTGATCAGCTCGTCCACGGTGAAGAACTCACGGTCGTCCTTGGGCGACCACCCCAGGAGCACGAGGTAGTTGATGAGTGCCTCGGGCAGGTATCCTTCAAGGCGGTACTCGCCGACGGACACGGCGCCGTGTCGCTTCGAGAGCTTGCTGTGATCCGGAGCAAGGATGAGCGAGACGTGGGCAAACTGTGGGACGTCGAAGCCTAGTGCCCGATAGATGAAGACCTGGCGCGGCGTATTGGACAAGTGCTCTTCTGCCCGGATGACGTGCGTGATATGCATCAGCGCGTCGTCGATGACGGTCGCGAAGTTATAGATGGGAATGCCATTTTGACGGGCAATGACAAAGTCATCGAACTCCTCTGTCTTGAACTGGACGTCACCTCGAATGAGGTCGTGGACGACGACGTCTTCCTGTGGAATGCGCAGGCGGATTGCGTACGGCTTGCCTTCCGCAATGTTCTTCTTGACCTGTTCAGCGCTCAGGTGTGCGCAGGCGCCGCCGTATCGATAGATGCGATGTTCGGCTTCCGCTTTGCGGCGTTCGGCCTCGAGCTCGTCCTTCGTGCAGAAACAGCGGTACGCCTTGTCCTCATCGAGCAGCTGCTGGATGTACGTATCGTAGAGGGGTTTGCGCTCAGTCTCGCGGTAGGGACCGAGGTTGCCGCCCTTCAGGAACCCTTCGTCCCAATCCAGGCCCAGCCAGCGAATGTCGTCGAGCATCGAGTCGATGTTCTCTTCGGTCGACCGTTCGAGATCGGTGTCGTCGAGGCGCATGATAAAGGTTCCGCCCTCGTGTCTGGCATACAGGTAGTTGAAAATCGCTGTCCGGGCATTGCCGACGTGAATGTGTCCGGTGGGACTCGGTGCGTAGCGTACTCTGACCATAGTTGCCTCCACAACAGATTCTCATATATTCTATGGTTATGGACCCAAAATGCAATGATGAAGCTGTTACCCGGGTGCTTGCGTCGTGCATCGTCATATGGGTCTCCGCGCGCCAATCCGTCGTTCCCCCCGAGTATGTTAGTCCAATACGAGGGGTGCTTCGCCCGAGCCCTTTTGTCCCTCGCATCCTTTTGTCCAAGATGCGAGGTGTTCTTCAAGGCCCCCGAGCACTTTTTTCCCATGCGAGGGGCGCTCCTGAGGGGTGCTTCCCACGAGCATGTTGGTGCAATGGGAGTGGCGCTCTGCCGCGAAGGCGGGAACCCATTCCCTTCCTTGCAGCACTTGAGACACTACCTTCCGCGCTGACACTCTGCACCCTTTTGCGCTATACTGCCTTGGATTGATTGACACAGCAAAAAGGAGTCGGCATGGCTGAAGCATCACCAATTGGGTTCGTCCTGGGCACTAAGCCCGCATCGTCGCCGGAGTTCTACGTCTTCGTCGTCCTCGACGAGCTCAACAAGTACGCCCCGCGCGAA